>DASZUZ010000643.1:0-2455 GCA_035547415.1 Bryobacteraceae bacterium
GAATACAATTCCGTCATTTTCGACGAAGCGCACGATATCGAAGACATCGCCGGCCAGTACTTCGGATTTTCGATCAGCACGTACCGGATTCAGGATCTCCGGCGCGACATTTCGGTCCTCTCGCGCGCGCGCAAATTCGGGTCAGAGGAGCTTGACCGCATCCTGATCCGGCTCGAGGAACTGGCGCACCAGTTCTTCCTGTCGCTGCCCGGCAGTGAGGGAAGGGCCAGTTTCACCGAACGCTACGCCTTTGCCGACCAGCATCGCGAAACGTATACCGACCTGCTCGCCGCCTTCGATCTGCTGATGAGCCATCTCAAGCTCATTCAGGACGCCCCGCAGGAAGTCTACGCTCTTTTCCGCCGCGCCAGCGAACTGCGCGAGTCGCTGCAGTTCCTGATCGAAGGCGAAGATCCGACGTTCGTCCACTGGATCGAGCGGCGCGGGCGCGGCGGCGTTTTCCTGCAGGCCACCCCGATCGACGTCGCCGCCGTGCTGCGCCAGCACCTCTGGGAGAAGGTGGATACCGTTGTTCTGACATCGGCGACCCTCGCGGTCGCGGGCGGCTTCGACTACGCGCAGGCGCGGCTCGGCCTTGAAAACGCGCGAACGATGGTCGTGCCGAGCCACTTCGACTACCAGACGCAGGCCCTTTTATACATCCCCAACCACCTGCCGCACCCCACGAACGCGCATTACGTGCAGGCGGCGAGCGAAGAAATCGTGCGGATCCTGACGGCCAGCCGCGGACGCGCTTTCGTCCTCTTCACCAGCTATCAGCAGATGCGGCAGGTTTACGACCGGGTCTCCTTCGCCATCGAATACCCCATGCTGCTCCAGGGAACGGGCCCCCGGATGGCGCTGCTCGAAGAGTTTCGGGAGACGCCCCACTGCATCCTGTTCGCAACGGGTTCGTTCTGGCAGGGGGTGGACGTGCCAGGCGACCAGTTGAGCTGCGTTATCATTGATAAGTTGCCGTTTGCGGTGCCGAGCGATCCGGTGGTCGAGGCGCGCATGCGCAACGTGCGTCAGGCTGGGGGAAATCCCTTTTACGATTACCAGATTCCGCAGGCCGCCATCGCTCTGAAGCAGGGTTTCGGCCGGTTGATCCGCACGGGATCGGACCGCGGCGTGCTCGCTTTGCTGGACAACAGAATCACGCAACAGCGTTACGGACAGGTCTTCTTCGACAGCCTTCCGGATTACGCATTTACGATGCAGTTTGCGGACGTGGAGAAGTTTTTCGATGTTTGAGGTATCGGTAGAACATACATTTGCGGCGGGCCATGCGCTCCGGAACTACAGGGGCAAGTGCGAGAATGTCCACGGACATAACTATCGCGTGCAGGTGACGCTGCGGGGGGAAAAGCTCGACCAGACCGGCATGCTGGCGGATTTCGTCGAGATCAAGAGGCTGCTTCGCGCTGTCTCCGAGCCGCTCGATCACGTTTTCCTGAACGACATGGAGCCTTTCAACGAGTTGAATCCATCGGCCGAAAACATCGCCTGGTACATCTGCCAGAAGATGCAGGAGGGAATCTCGCAGGAAAATCCGGTGGAGGTGGCGGAGGTGAAGGTCTGGGAAACAGACATCCAGTCCGCCACGTACCGGCCCCCTTCTACTCGGTCCAGTAGCTGACGAGCAGTCCTTCGTCCGCCACGTCCGCGTCAATCGCGTAGTCGGCCAGCCGGATGGAATTTTCGCCGTCCTGGGATTTCACCTCGAACGTTTCGGAAAAGCCGCCCGACGAATTCGGCCAGAGGATCCGCGCCACTCCGGCGAGAGTTCCCTTGGTCATGGTCGGCACGCCCACGTAAGTCTTGCCGGTAAGCCCCGGAATCACCTGAAAAAAGATCCGGCATGCCCGGATCGTCGGATCGTTGGTAAGCGGAACGGGCGTGCCCGGCGTCGCGACGCTGATGGGGCCGCTGCAGTTGATCGTCATGAAATCTCCTCGTCTGCATCCTGGCATTGAGGAGAGGCGTTTCAGCCGAATGCAACGCTAAGTGATTGAGCAGGTTCGTCAATCAGTCAGAGGTTGGTTGTGATTGCATCCTTTCCTGAGCTTGCCGGAGGTACAACTCCTTATAAGCCCGCTTCCGCTCTTCCGCGGTCGCCCCTGCTACACCAGAACATGCGTGTGCTGCGTGGGCGTCCCATCCAGACGGCCAACGAGCGAATCGCTTGCGGCCACAAGCGGGACACCATTTACCGCAACCGGATGCTGAACGTCCATCTGCAGGTTCAACCTGGGGTTTGATCGCTCTCGCACGCCTCGATTCGACAGAAGATACTTGCGGAGCCGCACGCATTCCCAGAATCCAGCCCTCCACATTCCGCACTTCCGGATCTTCCGGAGTGCAGAACTGCTGGAGATTGGCTACTACTTCAATCATTCCGAGAGCGCCGACAACCGAATCAAAGCGGTCTTCGCCCGTATCTATTTCTCCGAAG
>DASZUZ010000644.1:0-5870 GCA_035547415.1 Bryobacteraceae bacterium
GTCCGCCTGAGCGACTCCTCGATCGGAGTCCTGAACCTCGAAGGCGCGCACATTGATGGCGGCGAGGAGTTCCCCCTCCGCGCCGATCGCCTCTCCGTGCGGGGGAGCGTGTTCCTGCGCAGGGGGTTCGACTGCAAAGGCGGAGTCTCGCTCGAAGACGCCCGCATCGGCGGACGGCTGGATTGCTCCGAAGCCGTCATCGCGCGGACCACCAGCGACGCCCTGAGCGCCATTGGCCTTGACCTGAAGGGCATGTTGGATTTCTCGCGCGCTCGCATCAAAGGCAGAATCCGCCTCGCCGCGGCGCAGGTCGGCGGCGTCGCTCTTCTCGATGGAAGCGCGTTTGAGAATGGCGCCGAGACCACCCTCGGGGCTGATGGCGCGCAGTTCCGAAGCGCCGTGCTGTTTCGCAACTGCAATATGCAGGGTACGGTCAGCCTGGCTTTCGCTTCCGTCGCGGCGACTCTCGAATGCGATGGCGGGACCTTCTCGGCCCCCTCCGCGGACTGCCTGAGACTGACCGAGGTCAGAACCGCCGGCTCCGTCATTCTGAGTTCGACCTTCGAAGGTCTGGTCGATCTCGAAGGCGCGCAGGCCGGGGGCGATCTGCTCGCCGGGCCCGCCGTGTTTCGCAATCCCGGAAAGATGGCGCTCCGCGCGGATGGAGCCGTCATACGCTCCTCGCTGCGTCTGGACAGCGTTCAGGTGGAAGGCTCCGTGAGTCTGGCGGTCGCCAGGGTCGCGAACTCCATGGAGTGGCAGGGCGCGACGTCGGTTCGCGGCGACGTCCTCGCCGGAGAAATCGCCGTTCAGGGCCACGTGATCACCGGACCCGATCTCCGCGTTCACGGAAAGTTTTCCATGCCCGGCGCCCGCATCGGCGGCTCGCTGTCCCCGGGAGGCGAGATCCGGGGTGAGTTCTCGATCAAATCCTCCGAAATCACCGGATCGGTTGAATTCGCGAAGTGCGTTCTGGGAAATGGCCTCCAGGCCGAAGGCGCCGTCTGCAAGTCCGGCCTCGATTTTCGCGATTCCTTCGTCGGCAACGGCGAAATCAACCTCGCGGGGGCGCAGATCTCGAATCACTTCTCGGCGAAGCAGGCGACGCTCAATAATCCCGGCGGCAACGCGCTGAACCTCGACAACGCCACCATCAAAGGCAATGCCGATTGTGAACGCCTGAAGGCGATAGGCGTCATCCGGCTGCGCAATGCCGAGATCAGCGGCGACCTCCGGTTTTCCGGCGCTTCCATCGTCGGCTCACAAGGCAGAGCGATTCGCGCGGCGGGCTGCATCGTGAAGAGCGGCATGTTCCTCGATGAAGGCTTCACGGCCGAGGGCGGCGTTCGCCTCTCCCGCGCGCGCATTACCGGCGTTCTGAATCTCTGGAAGACCACGATTCTCCAGCCGGTCCCCACCGAACCGGCGCTGCGGTTGCAGAGCCTGGACGTCGCCGGCCGGTTTGAATTCCGCCACTGCCGGATTGAGGGCGAGATCGCGCTGACGGGCGCCAGTGTCGGCCTGATGGTGGATGATTTCGAAAGCTGGCCCGCCGGGAGGTATCGCGTCGATAACTTCTCCTACCGTGCCCTTCGCTTCACCGGGGAAGCCATGCCCGCCGAAAAGCGGCTGGAATGGCTGCGCCGCCAGAAGGGGTTCAGTCTGGACTCGTATGAGCAGGCATCCCGCGTGCTGCGCGCGGCGGGCTACGACAGGCAGGGCCGAAGCATCGCCCGTGCCCGCCGCGACGATCTTCGGTCGGGCGGCAATCTTAGTGGCTTCCGGAGGATTTCGAACTGGATTCTGTCGGTCAGCATCGGGCACGGTTATCAGCTCTGGCGGCCCCTGATCCCGGCGGCTGTTCTCGTCGCCGCGGGCACGTTCGTCTTCCTCGCCGCATGGAACGAACACGCGCTCGTGCCCAGGGACGGGAAGCCCGTTCCGTTCGTGAGCTTCATGTACTCGCTCGACTCTCTGGTACCGATCATGAACTTCCGCCAGAAGGACAACTTCGTCTTCGCGCTCAACGCGCCGCACCTGATCTGGTATGAGGCTTATTTCTGGTTCCATACCTTCATGGGCTGGGTGCTTTCGACTCTGCTGGTCGCGGGTTTCGCGAGCGTAGCGAAGCGTGAGTAGGCGAGCGTTCCGCGAAAAATTCCTGTATATTGCAAAGGACAAATATGGATCGAAGAACGTTCCTGTGTCAGAGCGGACTTTCGGCGGCAGCCTTCGCCGCAGCCGCGCCGGCCCTCCCCTTTCAGGGGGAAAAGAGCGGGCTGAAGATTACGGGCATCCGGCTGGTGGATCCGAAGCCGAAGCATCCGCTCCCGGCTTACACGATCTCGAAGGACGCGTGGTCCACCGGCGGCGTGGAGGTGGCGAGCCCCATGTCCATCTACCCGGAATACAAAGCGATGCGTTCTCTGTTCATGCCGGATCCGGGCAAACTGCCGGGCTTCACGGTGGAAATCACGACCGACAAAGGAGTCAAAGGCTACGGCCAGGGCGGTCCCGCCGGCGGCCAGATTGTCGAGCAGCACTTCACCAAACTCCTGATGGGGAAGGATCCGTTCGATATCGAGCGCAACTGGGACATCCTTTGGCGTTCCAGCATGTATTACGACCGTGCGGGCATCGGGATGCATGCCATCAGCGGCATCGATCTGGCGCTCTGGGATCTGGTGGGCAACGCGCTGAACGTGCCGGTTTACAAGCTGATCGGCGGCAGGACGAAGGAGCGGATTCCGGCCTACTGCACGGGCAACGACATCGACCAGCACATCGAATTCGGGTTCCGCCGGCTGAAGCTCGCGATTCCCCACGGACCCGCTGACGGTCGCGAAGGCATGCGAAAGAACGTGGCGCTCGTCCGGAGCACGCGGGAAAAGCTCGGACCGGATGGCGACATCATGCTCGACTGCTGGATGTCGTGGAATGAGCGCTACACGATCGAAATGGCTGGGATGCTGGAGCCCTACCGCGTGTACTGGATGGAGGAGTGCCTGCCCCCGCACGATTACGAAGGCTTCGGACGTCTGAACGCTGAGATCAAATCCACGCGCATCGTGACGGGCGAGCACGAATACAACCGGTACGGATACCGCCAGTTGCTGGAGCACCGCGCGGCCGCCATCTGGCAGGCCGACATTCACTGGGTCGGCGGGCTGACGGAACTGCGGCGCATTGCAGCGATGGCATCGGCCTACGACATTCCCGTCATTCCCCACGTGGGCGGAACGTTCGATGGCGTTCACTTCACGATGGCGACAGTGAACGCGCCATGGTCGGAGATGTTCATGCCGCCGCCGGGCGGCCCGAAGGCCGTCTACGATCAGTGGGGCGAGCAGAACAACGTCACCCGCGGGCCGGAGGGCATCTATACGAAGCCGTCGGAGAGACCCGGGTTCGGCTGGGACATCACGGTTTAGGCCCGGGGAACAAGGGCCATAAAAACAAAGGATTTAGCTGGCGGAAGCCAGTGGGTGTCGAACCCACCCGCGATACAAAGTACCGCACGCCGGGTTTGAAGCCCGGGCCCGGCACCGGCCAGGATTGGCTTCCGGATGGAACGGCTTCCGCCCTGGCGTATTGTAACAGCGTGGGTTACACTGATGAGGTAAACCTGCCTCGCTGATTTTTCCCCGGTCGTCTAATGGTAGGACAGCGGCCTTTGGAGCCGTGAATCGTGGTTCGAATCCATGCCGGGGAGCCAACACATTTGGCCTCAACACTTTAGAAGATAGGTGCCGTGTTTTCGTACGACTTTTGTACAGGTCCCTCGGAGTCGTGCGGCCGAACTCACTGACTTCGTTATATGACGGCAGCAAGCATGGATTCCAGATTCGAATCCATGCCGAATCGATATTTCTCGCTTCAGCGGCCTTCCTAAACTGAAATCCGTCTCATCGTGAGTTGGCGCACGCCACGCGGGGACGGAAGGGGCAGCGTGTCAGTGCTGCAGCAGATCCAGCCTCGGACTATTTCGCCGAATTCAGCGAGCCGGTGGGGATTGGGAGCTTATGAGTTCAAGGGAAATTCCGCCACAGCTACCGCCGCCCGCCTCTCTTCTGACTAGCTCAAGCCTATCCCTATTCGCGTTGTGGCTGAGGCGAATCAGTAAGTCGGTCGCCTCGTAAGGACGTCCGCTCCCGCCGTCAATATGAAGCACGTAAACCCCGGCTGAGATTTGATCAAACGCAAACGATCCGCTCTGATCGGAAAGGGCGCTGTGGATCTCGTTCGTCACGGGATTTTGCAGCGTGAGTTTCGCACCGGCAATCGGCACGTTGACCCTGTGGACGAGATTCCAGATCGGACTCGCGCCTGTGCCCGGCTGTGAGTCGACTAATCTGCCAGCGACCTCTCGCGTTGCGGGAGCCAAGTCGCCCCAGTCATACTGCATTCGCCGTTTTGCTCTGTGCGAGGGTCGCTCAGAGACATGAAAACAGAAATAGGCAGCATTAATACCGAGAAAGCTCGCATCTAGCCAATAATCGCCGGGTACGAGTCCTCCGACTTCCACGAGGCCCTTCGAAGTGGTCACGCCGGAAAACTTTATGGTGCTGTCCGGGGCGGTCACGTTGATGCTGACGCCTTGCAGCGGTTTTCCCTGACGCTTTATCGTGACTACAAAGTTGCGCTCGGTTTCAACGCCGCGATCAACACATGCTGCGAGCGAGCACGCCATCGCCGGCAGCGGGATGCACCAAGTGAGGGCTGCGATGGTTCGAAATTTAAGCATCTCAATTCCGGATACGGACCCAATATAGCTCAAGCGCGGAACGGCCGAACATGGTTGGCGCCAGGAAACGCTTTGTACCGATTTTGTACCGGGTCCCTGCTTTTGGTGTTTTTGACGACTTCGACGCGTTTATGGAATCAATAAATTACAGCACCTTCAAAACCTGTCAAGAATGTGGTTCGAATCCATGCCGGGGAGCCAACCTGTTGTTCAACAAGTTAGAGACCAACACGCATCACTTTGTACGGATTTTGTACGAGAGCGACGTCGACGGTTCTCATAACTTGCTGAAACGAAAAACTCAAATGAGCGGGCATGGATTCGGGAACTGTAAATCCATGCTGGACAGAGTCACTTATAGCCTTAAGGTATTGATCAAAGCCGCCAGCGCCCCTGGTTGTTGACGCCTGCTCGGGTAATAAAGGAAGAAGCCGGGGAACGGTTGGCACCAATCTTCCAGCACACGGATCAACTCGCCGCTCGCGAGATGCTGAGCAACCTTGTCCTCTCCTGCGAAAGCGAGGCCGATGCCGTCAAGCGCAGCGCGGATGACGATTTCTACGTCATCGACAATCAGAGGGCCGTTGACCGCGACGGACAAGGATTTTTTACCCTTCTCAAACTCCCATCGATAAACATCGCCACCATGTCCGTGCCGAAAATTTATGCACTTGTGGCCGAGCAGGTCACGCGGAGCTTTTGGCTTCGGGTGGGACTTGAAGTATGCAGGCGAGCCGACGATGGCGGCGCAATGGTCTTTTGATACGCGGACTGCAATCATGTCCTTTTGAATGTATTCTCCGAACTGTATGCCCGCGTCGAAGCCTCCGGCCACGATGTCGCGGTGTGTGTCGTCGGCTGTGATATCGAGGACGATGTCCGGATAGGAACGTGTGAACTGCGCCAGCTTCGGCGCGAGCAATTCCGTGCCCGCAAGCCTCGGCAGCAGAAGTCGCAGTCGTCCCGCAGGTTTGTTGCGAAGTCCCGAAAGCTGATCTAAGGCCTCCTGCACGTCGGTGAGCGCGGGGCGAAGGCGTGCAAGGAACTGCTCGCCCGCTTCGGTGGGCGATACGCTGCGCGTCGTTCGTGACAGGAGACGCACGCCGATTTGTTCCTCAAGGCCGCG
>DASZUZ010000645.1:0-3597 GCA_035547415.1 Bryobacteraceae bacterium
TTCCCTGGATCAGCGCCTCGGAAAGCGGGTCCTCGATGAACTTCTGCAGCGCGCGACGCAGCGGACGCGCCCCGTAGTTCCGGTCCGTGCACGTTTTCTCGAGGATGTACTTCGAAGCATCCACATTCAGCCGGATCGTAATCTGCCGCGGCTCCAGGTTCTTGTTGATCCCGGCAACCAGCAGATCGATAATCCGGAGCAGATCCTCATCCGTCAGCGAAGTGAACAGGATAATGTCGTCCAGACGGTTCAGGAACTCAGGATTGAACGAACGCTTCACTTCCGCTCGCACCTGATCTTCGATCTTCGACGGCACACCGGCCACCGGCGGCGCCGAGAACCCGAGGTTGTTCCGCTTCTCCAGCAGACGCGCCCCGATGTTCGACGTCATGATAATGATCGTGTTCTTGAAGTCGATCTGGTTCCCCAGACCGTCCGTCAACTGACCATCCTCAAACACCTGCAGCAGGATGTTGAAAATATCCGGATGCGCTTTTTCGATTTCATCCAGCAGGATGATCGAGTAGGGCGCACGCTTCACACGCTCCGTGAGCTGCCCACCCTCTTCGTATCCCACATATCCGGGAGGCGATCCGATCAGCTTCGAAACCGCATGCTTCTCCATGTACTCCGACATGTCGAAGCGAATCAGATTCTTTTCGCTGCCGTGCAGGAATGCCGCCAGCGCTCTCGCGACCTCGGTCTTGCCGACGCCCGTCGGTCCCAGGAACAGGAACGACCCGGCCGGACGATTCGAAGCCTTGAGCCCGGCGCGTGAACGCCGGATGGCCCGCGCCAGCACCGCAATCGCGCGTTCCTGGCTGACCACTCGCTTGTGCAGCTCCTCTTCAATCCGGAGCAGCTTCGAGATCTCTTCTTCCTTGATCGAAGTCATCGGAACGCCGGTCCAGAGCGCCACCACTTCTTCGATATCGTCCTTCGTCACCACACCCGTCGAGGTGTCGTCGAGGTTATATTTCTCGCGCAGCTGGCGCATGTTCTCGCGCTCTTTGCGCTCCTCGTCCGAATAGAATCGCGCCTTTTCGAACTCGTGGTTCGCGATCGCGTTCTCCATCCGGTTCACGATGAACTTGATGCGCTTCTGGATGTCCGCCAGATCGGCCGGCAGCGTGGTCTGCTTCAGCTTCACCCGCGCGCCCGCTTCGTCGATCAGATCGATCGCCTTGTCCGGCAGGAACCGGTCCGGAATGTAGCGGTTCGAAGCCGAGACCGACGATTCGATCGCTTCGTCCGTATAGCTGACCGCGTGGAATTTCTCGTAGCGGTCCTTGATCCCGAACATGATCTTCACCGCGTCGCCTTCCGTCGGCGGCGGCACCTTCACGGCCTGGAAACGCCGCTCGAGTGACCGGTCCTTCTCAATCGACTTCCGGAATTCGCCCGGCGTCGTGGCCCCGATGCACTGAATTTCGCCGCGCGAAAGCGCCGGTTTCAGAATATTCGCGGCGTCGAGCGAACCTTCCGCCGAACCCGCGCCCACCAGCGTGTGCAGCTCATCGATGAAGATGATGGCGTTCTGATTTTCCATCAGTTCCTTCATGATGGTTTTCAGCCGCTCTTCAAACTGGCCGCGATACTTCGTTCCGGCGACGATCAGCGAGAGATCGAGAGCGAGAATTCGCTTATCGGCGAGGAACGAAGGCACGTCGCCGTCCGCGATGCGCTGCGCGAGGCCTTCCACGATGGCTGTCTTGCCGACGCCCGGTTCGCCAATGAGCACGGGATTGTTCTTGGTGCGGCGGCAGAGGATCTGCACCACGCGTTCCAGTTCATAATCCCGCCCGATCAACGGATCGAGCGAATTGTCCATCGCGGCCTGCGTGAGGTCGCGTGAGAACTCGGCAAGCAGCGAACTCTCCTTGGGACGGTTCGCGGCGACTTTTTCGGACTGGGATCGCTGCAGCTCTTCCCGAATGGTGGACAGGCGCAATCCCCGTTCGTGAAGAATCTCGGCGGCGAAACACTTTTCTTCCCGGAGAAGTCCGAGCAGAAGATGCTCAGTGCCGATATGCTTATGATTCAGGCGCTCTGCTTCTTCAGCGCCATACGCCAGTACCCGCTTGCATTCATGGCTCAGGGGAAGGTCGACTGACGTGGAAACCTTCTCGCGAACTGTGGTGTGGCCTTCAATCTGCTTTCTGATGGAGTCAACGGCCGCGTGTGACCGGAGAAACCGATTCGCAAGCTGCTTGTCTTCTCTGAGGAGACCGAGGAGCAGATGCTCAGTCTCGATGTACGGGCTGCCGAACTGGCTGGCTTCGTACCTGGCAAAGAAGATGACGCGCCGCGCTTTTTCCGTATATCGCTCAAACATGGTATGGGTTCTCCCCTCCTGGCGCTCGACCTCTATTAATTAAGATACTCTCGGGATCGATTCCGTTGCAAAAGCATTGTCACCACCGTTCCCCTCTATCGGGTGAAGCGATCCTCCTTCGAGTTTCAGAACGCGGCTGCAGGAATGGGCGAAATGGAGATTGTGCGTAACCAGCACGGACGTAAGATTACGTTTGCGCCGCAGTTCCGAGAGAAGGTGAAAGATAAGGTCGCCGGTGCGCTCGTCGAGGTTACCGGTCGGTTCATCGGCGAGCAGAAGAGAAGGTTCTCCGGCCAGGGATCGTGCGATCGCTACGCGCTGCTGTTCCCCGCCTGACAACTCCCCGGCGCGATGATGAGCCCGACCGCCGAGTCCGACCTCTTCGAGGCACGCTCTCGCAGCATCAACGGCTTTTGCGCGAGGAACGCCCCGGATCAGCAGAGGCATCATCACGTTCTCCTGCGCCGTGAATTCGGGCAATAAGTGATGCTGCTGCCAGACGTATCCGATCTCGCGATTCCGGAAATCGGAAAGGTCTTGTTCGGACAGATGGATAATGCTTTTACCTCTGTAGTATATCTGTCCTTCGGTGGCCCTGTCGAGTCCGGCGATCAGGTGGAGAAGCGTGCTTTTGCCGGCGCCGCTTTCGCCGATGACGGCCACCTGCTCCCCGGGAGCGATGGTCAGATCCAGGTCGCGAAAGATGACGAGATCCGCATTCCCGGAACGATAGATCTTTGCGAGTTTTTCAATCCGAACGACTTCTACCAAGCGACAGTGTAGCGCTGCGTCAGGCGGATCGTGCCTCCTGTTTCGCTTTGGAATTCAGAATTCCGCCCGCCGCGTAACTCAGCAGGTCGCCGCGCTCCCGAGCCAGTTCGCGGAGGCGCGCGTACTCGCCCGCCCGGTAGCAAAGCTGGAGCGCGGAAGGGACCGGAACGCCATAGGGAGCGTCCTCGAACACGTGGTCCACCACGGCGTTCAGCGCTTCCTTGGGGCGGCCAAGAGAGATGAGCAGGCGGACGAGAGTCCGGCCGGGCGCATCTCCGGCAACTTCGGGGTCGGATTCCGCCACTTGCTTGCGGAAGTATTCCAGATGCTCATCGACTGAATTGCCGAGTAGCGCCTGCACGTAATGGCCATAAGCGACGTACTGATCTTCAAACGGGGGAATGCCGGGCGAACGGAATCGCTCCGACAAATGTTTGCCGTATTCGCAGAGTTCGGCGCAGAGCCGCAGGATCTCCGGATCCGTCACTTCG
>DASZUZ010000646.1:0-3088 GCA_035547415.1 Bryobacteraceae bacterium
AAGTGCTGTTCCTCTCGCCCGTGCTCGCTGAAAAATACATGGATGCGGCGAAACAGTCGCTGGGATTCGCCATTCGCGACGCCCGCGCCCGCAAGCGCATTGGCATTGTAGAACCGGGCCCCGGGCTTTCGCCGGCACAGGCCGCGCATCAGATTCTGCTGGGCTTCCTTCCCCGCGCGTTTCGCCGGCCGGTAAACGAAAGGGAACTGGAGCCCTTCCTCGCGCTCTTTCGGGAGTCGCAGCGGCAGAAGCAGCCATTCGACGAATCCGTTGTTTACATGCTGCGCGGCGTGCTGATGTCTCCGCAGTTCCTTTTTCTTGCCGCCGCTCCCAACCCCGGTCCCGAGCCGAGGGCGCTGAATGACTACGAACTGGCTTCGCGGCTCTCCTACTTCCTTTGGGGCAGCATGCCGGACGAAATGCTGTTCGATCTCGCCGGCCTGGGCAAACTGCACGAGCCGGAAGTTCTCAAAGAAGAGATCGGGCGCATGCTGCGCAGCGGGAAGGCCATGGGCTTCATCGAGAGCTTTGTTACCCAGTGGCTGGGGACGCGAGAACTCGGGCGCGACTTCAATCCGGACGCGAAGCTCTTTCCGAATTACGCCAACGATGCCGAACTGCAGGGGGACATTCGCCTCCAGCCGACCGTATTTTTCCACACGATGCTTGCGAATAACGCGCCGGTGACCGACCTGCT
The DNA here is from genome assembly GCA_035547415.1 of Bryobacteraceae bacterium. GTDB lineage: Bacteria > Acidobacteriota > Terriglobia > Bryobacterales > Bryobacteraceae > BOG-234. The sequence continues at coordinate 698 of DASZUZ010000646.1, forward strand.
CGATTCCAACTGGACGATCCTCACCAGGAAACTGGCGACGCTGTACGGCTTCGATAAGAGTGTGCTCCGGAAGGAAAATCAGGAACAGCCGCACCGGGTCGAGCTTCCTCCAAACAGCCATCGTGGGGGACTTCTGGGGATGGCCGCAGTTCTCGAAGTGTCCTCCTATCCCTACCGGACAAGCCCGGTGCTGCGCGGAAAATGGGTGCTCGATTCGATCCTGGGAACGCCGCCGCTTCCGCCGCCGCCCAACGTTCCGGCGCTCGAAGAGCATGCCGGCGCACAGCCGAAGACCATGCGGGAGCGACTGGCGCAACACCGGCAGAACCCGGTCTGCGCGGGTTGCCACAGCCGCATCGACCCGATCGGTTTCGCGCTGGAAAATTACGATGCGCTCGGGCAGTGGCGAAACGAAGAAGCGGGTAAGCCGATCGACAACACCGGTGAACTCGCTGACGGGACCAGATTCGCCGGTCCCGACGAGTTGAGGAAAGTACTGATGACGAGGAAAGATCTCTTCATCCGAAACCTCACCGGTCGTATGCTGGGATTTGCGCTGGGACGCGGCCTGACGCGCCGGGATTCCTGCACGGTGGACAGCATTATGGCGCAACTGGCGGCGAATGGTTATAAGTCGCAGTCGCTCGTGGAAGCGATTGTCATGAGCCAGGTATTTCGATATCAGGCAGGGAGCGCGCAATGAGCAGATTTCCGATTTCACGCAGGACGGTTCTTCGGGGCGCCGGAGTCAGTCTTGCTCTTCCGTGGCTGGAGGCGATGATGCCGGCTGCAACGTCGTCCGCGCCGGCCATGCCGAAACGGATGGCGTTCCTCTATATGCCCAATGGCGTGAATACGAGCGCATGGGCTCCGGAGGGGACGGGCCGGGATTTCAAGCTGTCTCCGACGCTTGCGCCACTGGCGGATTTCCGGAACGACATCATCGTTGCCCAGAACCTCTGGAATCAGGCGACGAAAGACGGCGACGGCCATTACGTCAAAGAGGCCGCGATCCTGACCTGTGCGCGCATCAGCAAGACGCTGGGCGACGATCTGAACAGCCACGGCGTTTCGATGGACCAGCTGGCCGCGCAGAACATGGGCGGAGACACGCCGATTCCTTCCCTCGAACTCGGCATCTCACCCGAGGCGACGGGCGTCGATGTGAATGTGGGCTATACGCGCGTTTACGGGTGCCACATCGCGTGGAGCAACCCGACGACGCCGCTGGCGCGGGAAATCAATCCGCGCTCCGTTTACGAACGGTTGTTCCGCGCCTCTCATCCGCAGGGAAACGCGGCAAAACAGGATGCGCTGCTGCTCGACCGCGTTCTTGGCGAAGCAAAGGATCTGCGGGCTGAACTCGGCGTCGCCGACCGCCGGCGGCTCGATGAATACATGTCGATCGTCCGCTCGCTGGAAGATCGTACGCAGCGAGCGACCGCGCCTGGCCGTTCCGCCTGGAAGCCGCGTGTTCCCATCAGTTCGGTCCCCGCTCCCATGGACGAGCCGAAGGAGTATGCGGAGCATGTACGCCTGATGCTCGACATGATCGCGCTCTCTTTCCAGAGCGACACGACGCGCATCTGCACCTTCATGTTCGGCAACGCCGTGAGCAACGTGAGTTTCCGCTGGCTCGAAGGCGTCACCATGGGCCACCACGACACGTCCCATCATTCGAACGATCCGGAAAAACTGCGGCAGTACCAGCTGATTAACAAATGGTATGTCGCCCAGTATGCCTATCTGCTCGGAAAGCTGCGGGAGGCCAAAGAAGGCGACAGCAACGTGCTCGACAACTCCGCCATCATCTTCGCTTCGGCGCTGAGCGACGGCAACAGCCACAACCCGCACCGGCTCCCGGTGGTGGTCGGCGGCAAGGCTGGCGGACGGCTCGCGACCGGTCAGAGTCTGGTGTACGGCGAAGACACGCCGCTGGCGAATCTCTGGGTCTCCGTGCTCAATGCCATCGGGGTCAAGACCGACCGCTTCGCGGATAGCACGGGTCCTCTGCCCGGCGTTCTGGCTTGAAGAAATAGTTCTACGGCCGCGGAATGCTGGCCTGCCGCGGAACGAGCCAGAGATATAGACGCTTGCTGAGACCCCATTGTTCGGCAGTGTTCCCGACCGCTGCCTGTTTCTCGGCTTTCCAGTCGCCCATATCGAAGGTGTTCGAAACAATGCGCGTTCCCGGCCTGAGGTCGTGCAGCAGTTTCGGGCGCAGTTTCAGGTTCACGTCCGGCAGCAGGAAAATCGTCACCACGCTGGCTTCATGGATATCGGCGGCGAACAGGTCGTTTTCCTCGAAGCGCACCAGGTTTTCCACGCCGGCCTTCTTCGCGTTCAGTTGCGCCTCGTGAATCCGCACGGGGTTGATGTCGATTCCGATGG
>DASZUZ010000647.1:0-2159 GCA_035547415.1 Bryobacteraceae bacterium
CTCGATATTGTCCCCAACCATATGGCGATCGGCGGCAGATGGAACGTCTGGTGGTGGGACGTTCTCGAAAACGGCCTCGCCAGTCCGTACGCATCGTATTTCGATATCGACTGGCAGTCTCCCGAGGAGCGGCTGCGTAACAGGATTCTCCTGCCGATCCTGGGCGATCACTACGGCCGCGTGCTCAAGCGGCGCGAAATCACAATTGCGCGTGACGGCGCCGAATTTACCGCTCATTACTACGACCACGTACTTCCGATCGCGCCCGAGTCCATTGCGCCGGTCCTGGCGTCGGCGTCGCAGAAGATCGCCGATGACACCGCGGGGGCGGAGGCGCTTGGTTTCCTGGCCGACTCCCTCATTCGCCTGCCGGTGTTTGAGCATTCCGACCGGGCGACGCTCGTCAGTCGCAATCGTGACAAAGATGTCATCCGGCGATGGCTTGCGCGGATCTTCACGGAACGCGCGCCCGTGGTTCAGGCGGTGGATGCGGAACTGGCCGCCGTCAATGAAAACATCGATCTGCTCGATAGCCTGCTGGACCGCCAGAACTATCGGCTGGCGTACTGGAAAGCCGCTTCGCGCGACCTCGGCTACCGCCGGTTTTTCGATGTAAACACTCTGGTGGGGCTCCGCATGGAAGACGAACAGGTATTCAACGACACGCACTCGCTCGTCTTCCAATGGCTGCGGGCGGGCGTGCTCGATGGAGTTCGCGTGGATCATCCCGATGGCCTGCGCGATCCACGCGAATACTTCAGGCGCCTCCGGGCCGCGGGCCCCGACGTCTGGATCGTGGCCGAAAAAATTCTGGAGCCCGGTGAAAAGCTCCGATCCGACTGGCCGATTGAGGGAACCACCGGCTATGACTTTCTGAACATGGTGAACGGCCTTTTCGTCAATCCGGCGGCGGAGCAGGCTTTGACGGATTTCTATGCGGAGTTTACCGGGAGAACGGCGAGTTTCGAGGAAGTCGCTCATGAGAAGAAGGCCCTCGTGCTTCGCGACATTCTCGGCAGCGACGTGAGCCGCCTTGCCGCGCTGTTTCAGGAGATCTGCGAACGCAATCGGGATCATCGCGATTACACGAGGCACGAAATCCGCCACGCGATTCGCACCATGGTGGCATCGTTTCCGGTATATCGAACCTATGTCCGGCCAAAAGCGGGCCAGTTGACCGAAACGGATATTGAGTGCATCGATCGGGCAACGGAAACAGCGAAAGGCAAGAGGCCGGATCTCGACGGGGACCTTTTCGATTTCCTCCGCTCGATCCTGCTGTTGCGAGTGCGTGGCGAAATGGAGTCCGAATTCGTCGCGCAGTTCCAGCAGTTCACCGGGCCCGCCATGGCCAAAGGCGTGGAGGATACGGCGTTTTACGCGTACAACCGGCTGGTGGCTCTCAATGAGGTAGGCGGGGATCCCGGCCGCTTCAGCGTCAGCATCGAGGAGTTCCACGCTTATTGCCAGGAACGGTCACAGCGCTGGCCGCGCACGCAACTGGCATCTTCCACGCACGACACGAAACGCAGTGAAGACGTGCGGGCGCGTATCGCGCTGCTTTCAGAAATTCCGGATGAGTGGCGGATCGCGGTCGAAAGCTGGGCGGCGCGCAATGAGCGGCACAAGCGCGGTGGCGCGCCCGACCGCAATACGGAATATCTGGTGTATCAGACCATGGTCGGCGCCTGGCCCATCACGCTGGACCGCCTGAGCGCGTACATGGTGAAAGCTTGCCGCGAGGCCAAAGAACAGACGAAATGGACAGAGCCCAGCCCGGAATTCGAGGCCGCTCTGGCCGAATTTCTGGGCGCGATTCTGGAAGACGGCGAATTCCTGCGCGATTTCGAGTCGTTCACTTCCCGGCTGAACCATGCCGGCCGCGTGAATTCCCTCTCGCAGACGCTCATCCGCATGATGGCGCCGGGAGTACCCGACATCTACCAGGGGACCGAGATCTGGGATCTCAGTCTGGTAGACCCGGACAACCGCCGTCCCGTCGATTACGACCTTCGGCGCAGGCTCATTGGCGAGATGGAGGGCCTGAGCGCCGAAGAAATCATGACGCGCATGGACGAAGGCATGCCGAAGCTGTGGGTCATCCGGCAGGCGCTGAAGTTGCGGCGCGAGCAGGCGGCTTGCTTCGGCCCCGGCAGTCC
>DASZUZ010000648.1:0-5910 GCA_035547415.1 Bryobacteraceae bacterium
GATCTTTTCGATGATCCGCACCAGGTGCGTGCTGTCCTTGAACTCGACTCCCGTGAGCGTCAGCTTTCCACTGCGCTCGACATAGACGAGGCGCGGACCCGTGACGAGAATATCGGAAATCGTGGGATCGCGAAGCAGCGGCTCGAGCGGTCCCAGACCGAAGACTTCATCGAGAACTTCTTCGATGACGCGCTCTTTTTCGGTGAGACTGAGCGGCGTGCGCTCTTCGTCCACGAGTTTCGCCACCGCGACGCGAATTTCCGCCCGGGCGCGTTCACCGGCGAGCGAAGAGAGCGCTTCGAGATTGATTCTGTCGAGCAGCTTCCGGTGGATCGCAAACTTGAGTTCCTGATACTCCAGGCCTCCCGGATCGCTGTTGCCGAGGCGCGTGACCCAACCGGCTTCCGGCGCTCCGTTCGATCTGAATCCAGCCTGTTCGATGCTTCCCATGATGAACTTTGTGACCTGAACCTATGACTTCTGCAAAAAAGAAAACAACCGTTTGATGCCCCCGGGCGTCCGGCCCGGCGCGGACTTCTGTTCCTCGCGTTCGGCCGGGCGCTCTCCGCGGACCCGGGCTATAACCGAAGAGGACAGCGCGTTGAGTTCGCGTCCCAATTTTGTGTTCGCGTCGAGAAGACGGCCTTCCGACCATGCGTCGTAGAGCGACATGTAATCGCTCGTGAAAACGGCATCCGCGGGGGTCCCGAGAAAATTTTCAATACCCTTCGGATCCGGCGCGCCCTTCTCGGGCAGCCGGTTGAGCAGTACTTTGAGCCGCGAAGACGGGAAGCCCCGTTCCGTCGCCGCGCGAATGCAGTCCCGCGCGTGATCGAGGGTTTCCAGTTCGAGCGTTGTCACCAGATACAGCGTGTCGATTTCCGGCAGCGAATCGAGAGCGGTCGGGCTGACATGCCGCCCGAAGTCCACAATCGAAATCGGGTAAACAGAGCGAATAAACCGAAGCAGGGGCGTTATTTCCTGCGTTCCCGGAGACCGCTTTGCGGCCAGTTCTTCCGGCGCCGGAATCACGTCGAGCCGGTTCGGAAGGCTGGAGACAAGGGCTTTCCAGTAGCTCGAATCCATGCGATGCATGTTCTCGAGAGCATCGCGAACCGAGTAGGACGTCTTGGCCTTCATGATGAAGCGAAGGAGCCCGGCGTCGAAATCGAAGTCGGCGAGCAGCGTCTGCGCCTGCACCTGGCGCGATACGCCGGCCGCAACATGCGCGGCGAAGGTCGTGGCCCCCGAACCGCCTTTGGCGGAGATGAAGCCGAATACGCGGCCCAGTGCGCCGAAAGAAGGGTTCGCGGATTTCGCGCGGGCGGCCGAAAGACGCTCGAACGCTTCACGCAGCGGTTCGATCAGCGGTGGATACAGGAACTCCGCCGCGCCCGCGCGAAGCGCTTCGAGGATATGCCGGGACGAGGCTTCCGGATGAAGAACAAAGACCGCCGGCTGTGACGACGTATCTTTGATCCGGCGCACCAGTTCCTCCAGCGGCAGGGCCAGCCGGCTCACCTCCAGCAGAACCACGTCCACGCGATGCCGTTCCAGCCGGTCGAGCAGTTCATCCGGACTGCCCGGATCGTTCTGCTCCAGAACAATCCGAACCGGCAGGTTCTGGATGCACGCGTGCGCCTGTTCCCACAAGGCGCGGCTCGAGAGCAGCAGCGCGGCGGTGAGCGGAGTCATACTCACGGCTGGCTCCCGGTAAGCGCCTGACCGGACGGGGCGGATGCCGCCGGCGGCGGCTGGTCTGCGCCCGCTCCTCCCGAACCGCCGCTGCCGCCAAAGCCACCATCCGACGATGGAGCATAGGACGACGGAGCCAGTCCGCCGCCGTTCGAAAGCCGGCGATTCTCGTCCCGCTGAATTTTTTCAAACTCCTGGATGGAAATCTCGCTGCGGGTCGGCTTAACCGGTGCGGGCCCGGTCGCGTCGGTACCGGGCGTGCGCGGCGGCTGATTCGCGATTCCTTCGCCTTCGAGGAAAGACAGGGGTCGTTCCACGTCGGGAATCTTGCTGCCCGCGGGGATCGGCGCCACAATCTCCGGCGTGATGATCACGAGCAACTCGGAGTTCGTCCGGTTCACGGATTTCGAAGTGAAAAGCTTTCCGAGCACCGGAATATCGGCCAGGCCCGGCATCTTCGCAAGCGACTCGGTCGTTCGCTGGTCCAGCAGACCCGCGATCGCGAAAGTCTGCCCGTCTTTGAGTTCGATATCGGTGTCGACGCGCCGGGTACTCAGCGCCGGAATCGTATACCCCGAAACGTTCAAAGCGTTCGCATAATCGAGCGAACTGACTTCGGGCCGCACGTGCAGGCGGATTGTTCCCCGGGGCGTCACGGTCGGCAGAAAACGAATCTGCACGCCGAACTGCCGGAATTGAATGGTAATCTGACCGACGCCCGAACCGCCGCCCTGCAGAGTCGGGAACGGAAACTCGCCGCCGGCGATGAAGCTCGCTTCGTGGCCGTTGAGCGCCAGTACATTGGGTTCGGCCAGAATCTGAAGCACCGACTTGGACGCCAGGTCTTTCAGAGTGGCGCCGACATTGATCTGCGGATCGAAAAAGAGCAGATTCAGCGAATCGCTCAGCGTCACCATGGGAGGCGAGAGTTGCGATATCGCCGCCGAACCGAAGTTGCCCGTGGTGGCCGAAAACGGGTAACCTTTCGGCGCGCCGAAGAAGTTGATTCCGAGGTTAAGCGCCTTGGAGCGGTCCACGTCCGCGAAACGCACCTTGAGCAGAATCTGGACTTCCTGCGGCGGCACGTCGATCTTCAACAGGTTGACCACTTTTCCGGCGGTTGCCGCGATCGCGATGGCGCGCTGAGAAGCAAAGGTATCTTTTACGGTGCCGGTGAGATAAACGGAGCCGTTATCCACCGTGATGTGCGCCCTGCCCTGAAACTCCTGTTCGATCTGCTGTTTCGCCGCCTCGAAACGGGATTCGGCGAGCCGGGTGTTCACGTCATACTGCCGGCGCGATCCGTCGCTGAACCAGAGAATCAGACTGGTTTCGCCCGGGCCCTTGCCGTTGACCATGACGGTACGCGGACTGACGGGAACCGCCTCCGCAACATCGGGCGCGGCGACCGATACGCGCGCGATGTCGACGCCTGTATCGAGCAGAAACGTCTTGCCCGCGCCCACCTGAATCTGCTCGATGGGCTCCGGCGTCTCCGCTCGTAATGCGCTCGCGCAAAGCGCGAAGGCAGTCAGAAGAAGAATGTCGATCAGGCGGATTTTCATTGCGCTGAGCCTGCCGGGTCAGGCAGGGCCTCCTTCGCCTGGAAGGTGGATTCCGTTCGCTTGTTGCCGTTGAATACTTCGATCGTGACCGTGCGCGGTTTCGCGGCAACGGGCGCTGCAGCCGAATGAAAAGGGCGCGGAGATGTGCGGCCCGCGGCAAGTCCCGTACTCGCCATTCGCTGCAAAGGACGAATCGGACCGCCCTGGAACAGATTCACCGTCGCGGCGCCGGGGGTCTGCACGATCTCATGATCCGCGGGATTGCGAAGAACAAGCTGGATCTTCTGGTCCGCCGCCAGATTCATGACTTCGGCCTGTTCGGGCGTCACAAGCAGGTTGACAACCTGCACAAGTACCGGCTTGCCTTCGGCGTCTTTCTGGTAATTCTGTCCCGCCGAGAGCACCTCGATGTTCTGCAGAAGCGTGCGCGTAATCGCGCCGATATTTTCGCTCGAGGACCCGGGAGGGACTCCGGAAACCAGCACGTCCACATGCATCCCGGCGACGGCGAAACCCGCCACGCCGACCACTTCATTGACGTGGACGGCGAACGCCCGCATGCCTTTCGGAATGATGGCGGCGAAACCGGCCCCCGCGCCCTTGGGCGCGAGCGAACTTTCGAAGAACGGAGCGTCCTGATGGATGGGATTCGTCACGCCGCGGCCGAGCAGATCTTCTTTCTTCTGGATGGCGCCGGTCGGCGGCATGAGGTACTCCTGCGTCCGGATGTCTTTTTCCTGGATCAGCGCGCCGAGGTCGAGGTCCCTCGCTGCCACGAATACTTTGATCGTGGGCGGCGGGGCGGCTGCTCCGACTTTTACTTTGGACGCGATGAGATGGTAGAGCACGAAAGCCGCGCCCGCCGAGACGGCCAGAGCAAACGCAAACACGCTGAGCAGGCGTTTGTTCATCGCGATCTACCTCGTCCTTTCCGTAAACTGGTGATGATTGAAATTCATTTGCTGAAACAGGGGCGCGAAACCCGCGGTTACGGTGAACGCCCCTGTCTGGTTGAACTGCGGCCTCGGGCGGCTGCCGTTCACAACTCAAATACCGGCTGCCGCCCGATGCTGGTCACGCCGCTGCCGGCGCTGGCGCGCAGGAACGCAAATCCCGCGCCATCCGCCCCGGCAGCCACGTTGGTTCCATCCGGCCCTGATCGGAACTCTCGCCGGATTGAATCTAGCTGGCTGCCGTCGTCGAAGCGGTTGAAAGCTGGGTGCTCATGCTGCCCCAGATCCCGCTGATCGAAGTCCCGACGTTGCCCAGCAGCGCGGCCGCGGCCAGCGCGACAAACGCGATCAGGAGCGTATATTCGATCAGGTCCTGACCTTCTTCTTCTTTCAGAAAACGCATAAACATGTTCTTCATAGGTGGCTTTTCCTCTCAGGTGTTTGGTTGTGTGATCGCGTGATCACCGTTGATTGGTATCGTGATCGCGCGATCACGGTTTTTCCTCTCGTCACTGGTTACGAGAGAATTCGGTTCCCGCGGGTTGCGGCGGAAGACAACGGAAACGCCGTCGTCGTAAGTCACGCGCCAGTCGCGGGAGATCTTGAGCACAGCGGCCAGAGCGCGCCGGGGCGAGAGGACAATCGCGTCCACATCGTATCGGTCCAGCGTCTTCTGCCATCCGGGCAGTACATCCATCAGGTCGAGATAACGCTGTCCGAACGCGTCGCCGTAAAAATCGCTCCGGCCGTCCACGAAAACCTTCTTCGCGGGATACAAGCGGTAAATCAGGTAATCGCCCCATTCGTCGTCCGCAAAGATGTGGTGAATGGCGGGGTCCCGCAGCGGCGCGAGAGCCTGCTCCGGATACGACTTCGGGTCATAGGTGGACGTGAATTTGCTGTCCACGGCTCCGGGCGCGGGGGGCGTCAGCAGGAGAACCGCGGCAACTGCCGTCAGGGGCAACGCGCTCGCCAGATGAACCCGTCCGATCCGGTCGGTCTTCTCGAAGCCTGCGCTCGATTGCTCGAACCACGCGGCTGCACAACCGATCCATGCGGCGAAGCCGTCGGATCTCCGCAGCCAGGCGATCGAGGCGGAGATGCCCCGCGCTGCCATCGGCGAAGCCACAATCGCGAACAAGGGCAGATTGCGTTGCGCAATCAGGGCCAGATGCAGCCATCCGAGCGACAGGAGAGCGTCGGCAAAGCGGCGATGCCTCGCGTCCCGGATGGCCGCCGCCAGCGCCAGCGCCAGGAGGGGTTCGAAGTAAGGAACGACGGGCGAGTGAAAATTGATCGACTGCAATTCCGAGATGTGCTGAAACTGATACGGATCGCGAAGGTATTCGACAATATGCCGGTGCAATTGCCAGCCATACGGGTTCACGAATGTAACCGCCAGGCAGGCGAAGAACGTGATTACCCACGGCCGGATCGCCCGGAGACTGGCTCGTTCGAAGGGTCCCGGGCCGACTGCCACATTCAGCAGATCGGAAGCGATATAGCAGCCCAGCACCAGGAAGATGACAAAAAAGCCGCCGTGCACATTCGTCCAGAGGAGCGTCAGCGGCACAAGCCAGGCGAGCAACCGCGTACGGCCCTCTCGCGCTCTTTCCGTAAGATGCAGCGTGACCACGAGAAACAACTGCGTGAAAAGATGGGGCCGGGCAAGCCAGTGAATCGCACAGCCCCCCGTC
>DASZUZ010000649.1:0-2132 GCA_035547415.1 Bryobacteraceae bacterium
CTCGAAGAGGCCCAACTCCTTGCCTGTCTTGCCTATATGCGCAACAGACCCTACGATCCCGCCCGGGACATCCCACCCGACGAGTTCGTTTGTTCAGCCGCAACCATCAACTACCGGATCGACCGCGACCTCCGCCTCCAGGAAGCCCGTTTCTTCGCCGCGAACAACTGGGATCGCGCAATTCTCTACCGCCGCCCCGGAATTCGCCTCCCGGAAGCTGCCTGAAAAGAGAAAATCGGCCCCGGATCCCCGTGCGCTACACGAAAACTGTATCTGACTGCAGAGTATCTGTGTTCATCCGTGTTTATCCGTGGCCAATAACGCAAACTCTCCGCGCCGCCGCCCCCCGAGTCCTGCTAACACAGGGATATGACTCCGCGCGCGGGAAGCCCGGCCTTCATCTTCGACTTGGACGGCACGCTTGTCGACAGCGTCTATCAGCACGTGCTCGCGTGGCGCGAAGCGCTCGAGCGCTGCGGAATGAAACTTTCGGTCTGGCGCATCCATCGCCGCATCGGGATGAGCGGCGGTCTGCTCGTCAATGCGCTTCTGCGGGAAACCCGCGAACAAATCGGCCCCGCCGAAGCCGAACGCCTCCAGCATCTTCACGCGGAAGCGTTCACGAAATTCGCCGCGCAGGTTCGCCCCTTGCCGGGCGCGAAGGACCTTCTGCGCTTTCTCGCGCGCGAAAAAGTTCCTTATGCGATCGCCACCAGCGGCCGCATGGAAAGCGCGGCGTCGGCGCTGAAACTCCTCGAACTGGAATCCGCCGTGCCTGTCATCACGCGCGATCTGGTCCGTTACGCCAAGCCCGATCCCGATCTCTTCCTCGAGGCCGCGCACAGGCTCGGCGTTTCGATCCACGAAGCCGTCGTCGTCGGCGACAGTGTGTGGGACCTGCTCGCCGCGCGTCGCGCCCGGGCTCTCGGCATCGGATTACTCTCGGGCGGATACGGGCTGGAAGAACTGGAACGCGCCGGCGCGTACCGCGTCTATCAGGACCCGCGCGATCTGCTCACGCACCTCGACGAAGTCGGTGTTCGTCATTCGTAGCGCAGCGCTTCCACGGGATCCAGGCGCGACGCCTTCACGGCCGGCCACACGCCGAAGAAGAGGCCCACGCCCACCGATACGGAAAACGCGGTGACCACGGCCCACGTTGGCACGCTGCTCGGCAGCGCCGGTACCAGCGCCCCGATCAGCATCGTGATCAGAACCGCGAACACAATGCCAAGTACGCCGCCCACTCCGGTCAGCGCCATCGCTTCGGCAAGGAACTGTCCGATGATGTCGAACCGCCTCGCGCCGAGGGCCTTCCGGACGCCGATTTCCCGCGTCCGCTCGGTCACGCTGACCAGCATGATGTTCATCACGCCGATGCCGCCAACCAGCAGGCCCAGCGCCGAAATCGCGATCGCAATCAGGCTGATCAGCCCGGTGATCTTGTCGAACTGCTGGATGATCTGGTCTGGAGTCGAGATGGAGAAGTCATCGGGATCGTCGCGCTTCAGGTGCCGCGCCTTTCGGACGATGTCTTCGACTTCTTCATAGGCGTCCTTCCGCAGCCCGGGCTTCGCCTTCGCCGTGATCATGTAGCGCTCCACATTGGGATAACGCAGTTCGGCGGTCTTCAGCGGAATCGTCATCTGCGTGTCGGCGGCGTTCTGGCCGAAAAAGCCGCCCTTGGCTTTCGCATAAACGCCATCCACCGTGAACTCGGCGCCGTCCACGATCAGCGTCTTGCCCACGGCGTTGCCGTCCGGATAGAGCACTTTTGCCAGATCGAACCCGAGCACGGCCACGTGAGCGCCCCGGTTGTTCTCTTCGTCGGTGAAGAAGCGGCCCTGGTCGAAGTCCTTGGGCGACAGCTCAATGGAATTCGGAGTAACCCCGACGATGCTCAGGCTGTCGGTTTCGAAGCCGGGAACCTTCGCGGTAGTGGGCGATCCGTTCGGCGCGGGAGGGATGAAGAGAGCCAGTCCGATGTCGGCCACGTTGCCCGAGTATCGCCGGATCAGATCGGCGTACTCTTTTTTGATCGGCCGCCGCTTGCGCTCCTTCGGCGGTTCCTGAAAGGCATTGGGATCGCCGCTGGTCTTGAATACGAATACGTTGTCGGGGCCCAGTTCGTC
>DASZUZ010000650.1:0-3963 GCA_035547415.1 Bryobacteraceae bacterium
CGCCGTCCCACGACTGCACATTGCCGCCATAATTCATCCCGACGCCGGAAACGGTAAACGATTTGCCATTCATCGTCTCGAGCCGATCGAGATGCATGCCGACGGTAATGCCGTTGGACGTGTGCCAGCGGCACTCGCCGCGCCTTCGCCCGCGGCACAGAAATATCTGTTTGGGATGGGCGTCCTCGCCCTTCCCCTTCCAGACGATTGCCAGCGCTTCCGACGGCACACCCTTCGAAACCAGGGTCGCCGGCAGCATCTGGCCTTCATCGAGTTCAAGTTCTTCATCCTCGATTGGCGCGCCCGCGAACAACCGGGACAGATCGCGACGAACCGTCGTCGCGCGAACAGGCCCGACGCGCTCTCCCGGAACAATGAGCCAGTCGTTGATTGCCGGCGCGCTCTGCGCGGCGAGTGAACCCGCCGCCAGAGCGAAAATCAGCCATCCGCGTAACAGCATGTCAGACGGAGTAGGTGGGCGGCGTAATGCCCTTCTCGCGAAGATAAACTTCCGCATAGCCGCGATGGTGCGCCGTGTGGATGAACCCGTTGAGCAACCAGTCCCAACCGGTTTGCGCCGGCGCATTCGGACGTCCCGGGTATGACTTGTCGAGATCCGCGTCAGTCAGCTTCTGAATCAGGCCAGCCGCGAAATCGAACGAGTCCGTGAGATACTTCTTCACCGTTTCCTTGTCGAAGACTTTCGGCGGCGTCAGCGATTCCGGCGTTTCACCCTTATTGAACCGGGACATGTAAAACACGTTCCCCGAACCGATATGGGCCATCAGTTCGCCAAAGCCGCGCATCTCTGGCTTCGGCTTGAAGCCAAAAGAATCGGCGGGCATGGCGTCCGTGACCTTGAGCGTGAAGACCTTCGCTTTCTCCCATCGGGCAGCGAATACAGATGAATCCTTTTCACCGGCGAGCGCTGCGGGAACGGCCGCCGCGCCGGCGCCGAGGACGGCTGATTGAATAGCTTTGCGTCGGTTCATTGGGGCTCAGTATAACAGCGTTTTACCGGCGCTTCCAACGATCCGCCAGGGCTGCAATTTTGTCTTCAAGTGCCGCTTGCGGCTTTGGTTCGGGACGCCTCGGCTGTTTCGGAGCGGGTCCCTGCAGCGCTTTGATCGAAAGCGAAATTCGTTTTATTTTCGCGTCCGCATTCAGGACCTGGACTTTCACGATCTGGCCGACCTTGACGGCCTCGCTCGGATCTTTGATGTAACGGTTCGAAAGCTCGCTGATATGCACCAGTCCATCCTGGTGAACCCCGATATCGACAAACGCGCCGAACTTGGTCACATTCGTCACTACGCCTTCGAGCGCCATGCCTGGCTTCAGGTCCGCGATCTCTTTGACCTCGTCGTGGAACTTTGGCGCGACGAACTTTTCGCGCGGATCGCGCCCGGGCTTCTTCAGCTCTTCCACGATGTCGTTCAGGGTGTAGACGCCCACGCTGAGGTCGTCTCGCTTGATCCTGCTCAATAGGTCGGGCTTCTGGATGAGATCCGTGACCGAGATCCCCAGGGAATGGGCAATCTGCTCGACCACGGGGTACGATTCCGGATGCACCGCCGTGAAATCCAGCGGATTCTCCCCGCCGCGAATCCGCAGAAAACCCGCGGCCTGCTCGAATGTTTTGGGCCCGATCCCGGAGACGGCCGTCAGTTGCACGCGCGACCGGAACTTGCCATTCTCGTTGCGGAACTCGACAATTTTCTGCGCCGTTCGCTCCGAGATTCCGGCAACATAGCGAAGCAGCGCCCATGAAGCGGTATTGAGATCGACGCCAACGCGGTTGACGCAGCTTTCGATGACCGCTTCGAGCGATTTCTGCAATTGGTGCTGATCGACATCGTGCTGGTACTGCCCGACGCCGATCGATTTCGGATCGATTTTGACCAGTTCCGCAAGCGGGTCCTGCAGTCGCCGCGCGATCGAAATCGCGCCTCGGATCGTCAGATCGAGATCCGGAAACTCCTGGCGCGCAATATCCGAGGCGGAGTAGATCGACGCGCCGGATTCATTCACGGTCACGCTGAACACGTTCTGAAGCGACTCCTGCCGCAGGAATTCGCGGACGAAGGCATCTGTTTCACGCGACGCCGTGCCGTTCCCGATCGCAATGGCCCGCACGTTATGCTTCGCGATCAGTTCTCTCAGAATCCGCGAGGAACCGGCGAAATCATTCTTCGGCTGATGCGGATAGATTACGCTGTGATCGAGAAACTTGCCCGTCTCATCAATGACTGCGATCTTGCAGCCGGTGCGAATGCCGGGATCGATTGCGAGAACGCCGATCGGGCCGGCCGGCGGAGCAAGCAGCAGGTTCTCCAGATTTTCGCGGAAAACTTTGATCGCCTCGGCGTCCGCGCGTTGCTTGAGTTCAAGGCGAACCTCGGATTGAAGCGAGAGGTTCAGCAGCCGTTTCCAGCAATCCTGGATAGCCAGATCGAGATGCGGCGTCCACTCGCCCTCCTGCTTCAGGATCTGGCTCCGGAGATAGGCGACGGGACGTTCCGAATTCAGCTCGATCGTGAAATACAAAACGTTTTCGCTCTCGCCGCGACGGATCGCGAGCATGCGGTGCGAAGGTATTTTGTTGACCGGCTCCCGATACTCGTAATACATTTTGAACTTTTCCTGCTCATCGACCGCGGAATCGCTTTTACTGCTCACAACCGTACCTTCGTCGAACATCATCTGACGAAGAGCCTTGCGGAAATCCGCGCTTTCGCTGATCATTTCCGCGACAATGTGGCGGGCGCCTTCGACCGCTTCTTCCGCCGTGGCAACACCCTTTTCAGCGTCGACAAACGTTGCCGCAAGATCGTTCAGCGTCAGTTCGCCGGGTTGCTGTTCCCAGAGGAAAAGGGCCAAAGGCTCGAGCCCCTTTTCTCGCGCAATCGTCGCCTTCGTGCGGCGTTTTGGCTTGTACGGCAGATAGAGATCTTCGAGTTCGCTTTTGTCCAGCGTGGCTTCAATGCGGGCTCGCAGTTCGTCCGTGAGTTTGCCTTGTTCCTCGATGGTGCGGAGAATGGTCTCGCGCCGGTCCTCGAGTTCGCGAAAGTACGCCAACTGCTCTTCAATTGAGCGGATCTGAACCTCGTCGAGATTGCCGGTTGCCTCCTTGCGATAACGCGCGATAAAAGGCACCGTGCCGCCTTCATCGAGCAGTTCGATTGTCGCCACCAGTCCCTTCATCGGGACATTCAGGAGCTTCGCGATGTGAAGAAGTATTGCGGGGGTTAAAGACTTCAGTTCGGGCATTTCGGGGCTAACTTCGAATATACTGTCGAGCACGCGGCGCGGAAGATCGTGCTGTGCCGCAACGAACAATGCCCCGACCGCCTGCTAGAGTGATGATCTGGCGGGCAGCCCGATGCTGTTCGTTTTGACGCCAATGTTCTCCAGAATTTTTCTCATCGGTTTTCTGAGTCTCTCCGCTATCGCACAGGAGCCGCCTCCGACAGGCGAAAAACTGGCGCCGTATCATCCCACGCCGGAGACGATTGTCGAGAAAATGCTGGACCTGGGGCAATTGAAAGCCGGCGAAAAGATGTTCGATCTCGGCAGCGGCGACGGACGCATCGTCTTCATGGCGGCGCAGAAGTATCATGCCGATGCGACCGGTGTTGAACTCGATACCGATCTGTACGTCTCGAGCGAGAACAAGATCCGTCAACTCGGATTGCAGAAGACAGCCCGTATCATTCACGGCGACATCCTGAAACAGAACTATTCGTCGGCGAATCTGATCACGGTTTATCTGCTGCCCGACTCCAACCTCAAACTGCGTCCGGTTCTGGAATCTCAGCTGAAGAAGGGGACCAGAATCGTCGCTCACGACTTCGAGATCGGCGGCTGGACGCCGCTGAAGACAATCACGATTCCTGACGATGGGGAAGGCCGAAGCCACACGCTCTTTCTCTACATCAGATAGCCGTGCGTATCGGCATCACT
>DASZUZ010000651.1:0-2538 GCA_035547415.1 Bryobacteraceae bacterium
CATCCCTGGAAGGAATGCGTTCCTCGAATTCCAGCGCGTGGCCCGCGCGCAGCACCATGGAGTCGTTGGCGCGAAGCGCCTCGGCACACTCGGCCGGAACGAGATCGTAATCGGTCAGGCCGACGATCGCGTCGACCGATACCCCGAACAGACGCTGAAACTGGCTGTTGACCAGCAGGATCTTTCCGTCGCGATCTTTCAGATAAATGAAGGCGGTGGAATTATCCAGAATCGCCTGAAGACGCTGCTCGCTCCGGCGAAGGGCCTCCGCCGCGCGTTTCCGTTCGGTGATGTCGCAGCAAACACCCACCATCCGCTCCGGAGCGCCATCGGAGCCGGTCAGGACCCTTCCCCGGCCTTCGACCCACCGCAAAACGCCGTCCGGTCTCACGAACCGGTACTCCACCTGGAAATCGGACGCCTGATGCAACGCATCACGGATACGGCCTGACACCGCCGCCCGGTCTTCCGGATGGATTTCTTCGAGCACGGCATCGAATGTCCCAGGGAATTCGCCCTCTCCTCGTCCGTGCATCCGCTCGAGTTCAGCCGACCACGCCACGTCCCCGGTCATGAGGTCCCACTCCCAAGTCCCCATCCGGCCCGCCGACAGCGCCATTCGCAGGCGCTGCTCGCTCTCATGAAGCGCCTGTTCGGCCTTTTTCCGCGCGGTAATGTCGACGTACGACGCCACCGCGCCGCGAACCATGCCGTCATCGGTCAGCAGAGGCCTGGCCTGCGCGAGCACATGAAATGTCCGGCCCTCGCGGCCGCGCAGCATATATTCGGCCGGCGCAACATCCTTCGCCGTGCGCAGCGCCTTTCGAACGGGCAGATCTTCCGCGGACACCTCGTGGCCGTGCGCCGATAACAGAGCGACGGGATCGGGACTCCGCGGCGCGTGCGCCGCGTTGCCCGGAGTCAGCCCGGTCAGACGCTGCAGATAGGAATTCGTCGTGATCTCGCTTCCCGTTGAATCCGTCGCAATCATCAGCCCTACCGGCGCGACGTCCAGAATCGCCATCAGTTCATCGACCCGGTTACTCAGCACGCCGTTCAGGCGCCGGACCTCGGTCTCGGCATTCTTTCGATCCGTAATGTCTTCGACCACGCCCACGTACCCCGCCATGCGGCCCTCTGCCTCGAGAATCGGGTTCAGATGAACGTCCGCCCAACGGACCGTACCAGCCTTCGACGTGAAACGCATTTCTCCCGAGAATGCGCATTCCGCCTTCACGGCTCCATTCCACTCGCCGGAGACGCGAGCCCGATCCTCGGGGCTGATGAAAGCAGTCCAGGCTTTCGCCGCCGCTGTTTCGTCGAATCCGCAGACTGTCCTCGCGTTCGCATTTGAGTACGTGCAATTTCCTGCGGAATCGGCGGTGAAGACACCCACGGGAAAACAGGCGCTCAGAGACCGGAATCTCTCTTCGCTGACCCGAATCGCGTGTTCCCGGCGCTGCCGCTCCGTCGCGAAAGCCACGTGCGTTGCAACGGTTTCCGCCAGACGGACTTCGTCATCGGTGAAAACGTGCGGCTGGTCGTAATAGAACATGAATTTGCCGATCAGCCCGTCCTGCGCGACCAGAGGGACGAAGGCGAGAGAGGCAATGCCCTCCCGCTCCAGAGCCGGCGCGAACGCCGCGAGCGCGGAAGCCTGCTTGACGTCGGGCACGGTGAACGCGCGCGCCTCCCGATCTCCGGGGGACCACGGGGAGTGACCCTCCACCGCTCTGCAGTATTCCGGCGACAGACCCGAGGAGGCCTTGAAACGCATCACTCCATCCGCATCCGCAATCAGGACTGCGGCGCGATCCGCGCCGATCCCGGAGATCAACGCCCCGATGGCTGCCTCATAAATCTCCTGCGTTCCGGCCGCGCGGTTCACCGCAACCGACAGTTCGTAAACCAGTTCCA
The DNA here is from genome assembly GCA_035547415.1 of Bryobacteraceae bacterium. Classification (GTDB taxonomy): domain Bacteria; phylum Acidobacteriota; class Terriglobia; order Bryobacterales; family Bryobacteraceae; genus BOG-234. The sequence goes on from DASZUZ010000651.1 coordinate 1,918, forward strand.
GCTTCCGGTATTCATGCTGTAACCGCGCTTCCGCGCTTTTCCGCTCCGTGATATCGCGGGACACGACCAGGACAAACTCGCCTGATCCTTCCTGGCGCGGCAGAGGTGTCAGCGCGACATCCCACCATTTGGGCGTGCCTTTCGCTGTCGGGCATCGCCCCTGAAAACGGTTTGGCTCGCCCGCCAGGGCCCTTGCGAGAGCATCGGACGCGAGTGCTATGTCCGGCTCCGGCCAGAAGCTCAGCCACAGTTTTCCGACGATTTGCGAACAGTCATCGACCTCCAGTTCGCGTTGTCCGCCCGCATTCAGGAAAACAACGACGCCGCTGCCGTCGATCAACTTGACGCAGTCCGAGCTGAAATCCAGCAGTTGCAAATTGAAGCTTCGGATGTCCTGAGACAGAGGTGAGGTCTCCGCGGCGGGGGACTGCGACCGGGGGTTGGAAAGGATCATGGCAAGTTGCTGCCGCAGGTGGTCCCGCTTACGACCTGGCGGGCGACCGGAACAGAAGATCAGAAAACGATAAGGATCTCCCGCAGCATGGCTTCATTGTAGAGAAAGCAAAGCTCTAATGAGAACCCGAACGCACAAAATAGTCCCGGATCAGAGTGCTGTGAATT
>DASZUZ010000652.1:0-6273 GCA_035547415.1 Bryobacteraceae bacterium
CCGATCACCTGCTCGATCTGCGAGCGCTTTTGCTCTCCCTGTGCCAGATACGAATCGCGCCAGTCCGAAGCCCCCGCGCTCACGTTATCGGATGAGTCGACGATCGCGCCGCCATGAGTCCAGAGCTTCTCGAGAGCCTTCTCGAATGCGTCTTCCGGGGATTTGGTCTGACGCCGCAAGTCTTCCCGGCCGATCGGTGCGTTTCCAAGACGCCCAAAAATCTGATCGAGCAGCTTCACGTCGGGATAATCCCGCTCGAAAAAGAAGTCGTGCGTGTAGCGATCCTGATAAGACTGCATCAGAATCGCGCGGCTCGGCTCGCCATCGCGTCCCGCGCGCCCGATCTCCTGGTAATACGCTTCCACGCTGCCCGGCAGCGCGGTGTGAATCACGGACCGGATATTCGGCTTGTCGATGCCCATGCCGAACGCGATCGTCGCCACGATTACCTCCAGTTTTCCGGAGAGAAAACTGTCCTGCACGCGGCGGCGGCGCTCCGCGTCGAGGCCGGCGTGATACGCAGCCACCGAGTAATCCTGCGCCAGCAAAGCCGCCACGCTTTCGGCCTGCTTGCGGCTCGGCGTATACACGATGGCCGGACGACGGTCCGGATCCGACAACAGGTCTCGCGCCAGGTCAGGCCGCTGTGACTGTGCGATCTCTACGACTTCAATCGCGATATTCGAGCGGCGAAACCCATGGATGAAGCTCGCGGGCTGCTCCAGGCCCAGTTGATTCCGGATATCCTGCTGGACCATGGCGGTGGCCGTCGCGGTCAGCGCGATGACCGGCGCGGGGCGGAACGTCGGCACGTAGCGGTGCAATAGCCGGTAATCGGGCCGGAAATCGTGGCCCCATTGTGAGATGCAGTGCGCCTCGTCGATGGCCACGAGCGATGGTTTCCGCTTCGCCAGCATCTCCGGAAACCCGCTCACCCGGAGGCGCTCCGGCGCGATGAAGAGAAACTGGAGTTTGCCGTTCAGGTAGTCGATACAAACCTTGCGCGATGCGGCGCGATCGCGGCCGGAGTGAATGCACTCTACAGCGAATCCCCGTTGGCGAAGCTTCGCGTACTGGTCTTCCATCAGGGCGATCAAAGGACTGATGACGAGCGTTGTACCGCCTCGCGCGATTGCGGGAAGCTGGTAACAGAGCGATTTCCCAGCGCCCGTCGGCATGACAAGAAGAACATCCCGGCCCTCGATCACGGTCCGGCAGACTTCTTCCTGGTTCGCGCGGAAAGTCGAAAAGCCGAAAGCGCGGTGCAGTATTTCGGACAGCGGTTCATCGGGACGAGCCGTCGGTGGGTCGATCGCCACGGGCGCCGTTTCGGTACCTGCGGCAAGCGCATGCGGCTTTCTTGCGGGTCCGGCCTCGCCCACTTTGCCGACAACTTCGCGGACGTATTCCTCAATGCCACGAACGAACGGATCGAGCTGCGCCTCCCCGCGTTCAATGCGCTTCAGATACGCTTCCCATTGCCCGGTCATGACGGGACTCTTCACTTCCGGGTGAACAACCTCGATCAGTTGAATGCCCTTGTCGGTGGCTTCCAGCATCTTGCCGGCGCGCAGGAGGTATCCACGCTTGAGCAGGACTTCGATAATCGCGGCGCGCGTCGCGGGGGTGCCAAGGCCGCTGTCCTTCATGGCATCGGACAGTTCCTTCTCGTCGAGCGTCTTGCCTGCCGTTTCCATGGCGGTCAAGAGCGTCGCTTCGGTAAATCGCTTCGGCGGACGCGTCTTCTTCCTGATGCTCGCCACGTCGAGCACGTCCTGCGGCTGGCCCTGCATAAGTCCGGGCGGTAACGCCTGTTCGGGCTCCTGAGCCTCGCCGCCGGTATTTTTCTTCGCTTTCTTCTTTTCGGCCTGGAGGTCCAGAACCTTCCATCCGACCTGCTGGATGGAGTTTCCCGAGGAATGGTAGCGATCCGAAGTCGCATCGTTCACGATGGCAGTGATCACCGTGGTGACGGACCAGATATGGTCTTCATGCCACGCGCTCAGGAGCCGGCGGCAGATCAGGTCGTAGATCTTTCGTTCCTCTGGTGTGAGGTTCGCCCTCTCGGGTGACGTGGCGGTGGGAATAATGGCGTGGTGATCCGTAATTTTCGCGTCATCCACGAAACGCCGTCCGAGTGGCCGCTCGCCGGTGCCGGGAGCCAGGTGCTCGCGATATGGCTCCGCAATGATTTTGACAATCCGCGGGAGCATACCAGCGACGTCCTGCGACAGGTGACGGCTGTCGGTACGCGGATAGCTGATGAGTTTGTGCCGCTCGTAGAGCGCCTGAGCGATATCCAGCGTCTTCTGTGCGCTGAAACCGAAGAGACGATTCGCATGCCTCTGCAGTTCGGTCAGGTCGTAGAAAAGCGGCGGCGCCATACGCTGCGTTTCCGCCCTGATCGATTCGATTGCCGCCGTACCGGTGCGGGCGCGTTCGACGATCTGTCCTGCTTCCACGCCGTCGACCGGGAGCCGCATCGACTTCTGAATCTCTTCCGGGTTTCGAAACCACGTGCCGCGATAGGTCCCGGAATCCGGCACGGCTGACGGCCGAAATGTCGCGACCACCTCGAGGTAATCCTCGGGGACAAAGCGACGGACCGCGAGTTCCCGCTCCACAACCATGGCCAGTGTGGGAGTCTGAACGCGGCCCACAGATAACTCGTCGCCATAAGCCAGGGTGTAGGCGCGGGAGAGATTCATGCCAACCAGCCAGTCCGCGCGGCTTCGACCGCGCGCGGCGTCGGCAAGCGGTTCGTAGTCGGCGCCGGGACGAACGGTGTCGAATCCTCTGCGGATGGCTTCGGGAGTGAGTGACGAGATCCAGAGCCGGCTGACTGGCTTCTCGCATCCGGCAGCTTCGTAGATGTAGCGAAAGATCAGCTCGCCTTCGCGTCCCGCGTCCGTGGCGCAGATGACCTGCGAGACTTTCGGCGAACTCAGGATTTTGCGAACGGTCTCGAACTGGTCTTTGGTCTTTTCGTAAACGACCAGCGGCCAGGAAGACGGCAGCATCGGCAGCCGGTCCCGGCGCCATGACTTCCACTCCGGCCGGATTTCATGCGGTTGCGCCAGAGAAGCGAGGTGGCCGACCGCCCAGGTGACGACGTAGCCGTTTCCATGGAGATAGCCTTCGCCCCTGCCGGATGCGCCGAGGACTCGCGCGATGTCGCGTGCCACCGAAGGCTTCTCGGCCAGCACGGCCACGGTTGACGTACTCAAAAGATTATTTTAAAGCGCTCCGGACGGACGGCGCGGCCGGTTCATGCCATGCTGTACGGTCAAAGCGGTCCGTGAAGGCGTGTTCGACGTGATGAGACAAGAAAAACCGGCGATTGCAGAGCAACCGCCGGTCGAGTTGATGAAATCCTGCAGCCTGTTTAGATGACGTCGATGCCCATCGATCGCGCGGTCCCTTTGACCGAGCGAATGGCGGCGTCGACATCGAAGCAGTTCAGATCGGGCATCTTGACCTTCGCGATCTCCTCGACCTGCGCCTGCGTGATCTTGCCGACCTTCGCCTTGTGCGGCTCGGCGGAACCCTTGGCGATCCCGACGGCGCGTTTGATCAGCACCGGTACGGGAGGCGTCTTGGTAATAAACGTGAAGGAGCGGTCTGAGAAGATCGTGATAACGACCGGGATAATCAGACCTTCCTGATCCTTCCCCGACGTCTTCGCGTTGAACGCCTTGCAGAACTCCATGATGTTGACGCCCTGCGGACCGAGCGCCGTTCCCACGGGCGGCGCGGGCGTCGCTTTGCCCGCCGGGATTTGCAGCTTTACCTGCCCTGTTACTTTCTTCGCCATACGAAAACCTTTCTCTTAAATCTTGCTGTTGCGGAGCAGGGAATCAGGCGGTTTTTTCCACCTGCAGGAAGTCCAGCTCCACCGGAGTCGCACGGCCGAAGATCGTGACGAGCACGCGCAACGTATTGCGCTCCGAATTGATCTCATCCACCTTGCCCTGGAAGTTGGCAAAGGGCCCATCGATGATGCGCACCGTCTCGTTCTTTTCGAACGTCATCTTCGGACGGGGCCGCTCGGCCGCTGTCGTCTGACGATACAGCATCTTGTTGATTTCATCCGCGCTGAGCGGAACGGGAGTCTGGCCGCCACCGACAAAGCCGGTCACACGGGGCGTGTCTTTCACGCGGTGCCAGAGCTCATCGTTCATCTCCATCTGGACGACCACGTAGCCCGGATAAAGTAGCCGTTTGCTGGTCACCTTCTTCCCGTTGCGAAGCTCAACGACTTCCTCTTCCGGGATGAGGATCTGACCGATTTTGTCTCCGAATCCGAAAGCATCCGCCCGCGTGCGGAGCGACTCGGCCACTTTGCGCTCAAAACCGGAGTAGGTGTGGATGATGTACCACTGCTTACTGTCGTCAATGGCGGCTTCAGGCCCGTCTTCGCTCGGCGCGTCGCCGCCTTCGGCGGATTCAGTCGCCTCACCGGCCTCAGAAACTTCGTTTTCCTGTTCCGGCTCTTCGGGAATGTAATCGAGATCGGGCATGTTCGTTACTTCACCAGGAAGTTGTAGCCGCGCTGTACGGTGCTCTGAAGAATCTTGTCGATAATTTCGAAGTATGCAGCGAACGCGAATACGCTCACAATCACGACCAGCGTGGTGGATTCGACCTGCTTACGGTTCGGCCATGTCACGCGCCGCATTTCGGCGCGGATATCGTTGAGGTATTCGCGGGTACTCTCGACCCAGCTCGATTTCTTTGCTTCCAGTTCGGCCGCCATGGCTATCGCTTTCTACGTCGTCTCTGCCCTGACTTTCAGGATTCCTGCGATTCAGGTCGAAGATGTTGAGGGATTCTGGCAGGGGCGGAGGGATTCGAACCCCCACTCGCGGTTTTGGAGACCGCTGGTCTGCCGTTAAACCTACGCCCCTGCGTTCTGGTGAGTCCGTTCTTCAGTGTACCTTACTTCGTTTCCCGGTGCGGCTGATGCTTGCGGCAGTACGGGCAAAACTTCTTGAGTTCCAGACGCTCGGTCGTCGTCTTTTTATTCTTTGTGTTCGTGTAGTTCCGGTTCTTGCATTCCTGACACTGGAACGTGATGATTTCTCTCGGCATTTTACTCTGACCTCAAAACAACAGGGCAGGCGAGAACGCCTGCCCGCACATTTAATCCAGAATCTCGCTGACGGTACCGGCGCCGACGGTCCTGCCGCCTTCGCGGATGGCGAACCGCAAGCCTTTGTCCATGGCGACGGGCGTGATCAGCTCAACCACCAGCTGAACGTTGTCGCCCGGCATCACCATTTCCGTTCCTTCCGGCAGTTCGGCCACGCCCGTCACGTCCGTGGTGCGGAAGTAGAACTGCGGCCGGTAACCCTTGAAGAACGGCGTGTGGCGGCCGCCTTCTTCCTTGCTCAGAACGTAAACTTCGCCCCGGAACTTCTTGTGCGGCTTGATCGAACCCGGCTTTGCGATCACCTGTCCGCGCTCCACGTCGTTCTTGTCGATACCGCGGAGCAGCAGGCCGACGTTGTCGCCCGCCCGGCCTTCATCGAGCAGCTTCTTGAACATTTCGACGCCCGTGACGACCGTCTTGCGGGTGTCGCGGAAGCCGACGATTTCCATTTCTTCGCCGACCTTGCAGATGCCCTGTTCGATACGGCCCGTAACGACAGTGCCGCGGCCCTGAATCGAGAAGATATCTTCGATCGGCATCAGGAAAGTCTTGTCGACGGCGCGCTCCGGAACCGGGATGTAGTTATCCACCGCTTCCATCAGCTCGTCCACCGTCTTTTCCCACTGCGCTTCGCCGTTCAGCGCGCCGAGAGCGGACACGCGAACCACCGGCAGATCGTCGCCCGGGAACTGATAGGACTTGAGCAGCTCGCGAACTTCAAGTTCGACGAGATCGAGCAGTTCGGGGTCGTCCACCATGTCGACCTTGTTCATGGCGACGACGATGTACGGCACGCCGACCTGACGGGCGAGCAGGATGTGCTCACGGGTCTGGGGCATGGGACCGTCGGTCGCCGCGACCACGAGGATGGCGCCGTCCATCTGGGCCGCGCCGGTGATCATGTTCTTGATGTAGTCGGCGTGACCGGGGCAATCCACGTGCGCGTAGTGGCGCTTTGCGGTCTCGTATTCCACGTGGGAAGCCGCGATCGTGATGCCGCGCGCTTTTTCTTCCGGCGCGTTGTCGATCGAATCGAACGACCGGAACGACACCTTGGGGTTGTGCTTCGCGAGCACCTTCGTGATCGCCGCCGTCAACGTCGTCTTGCCGTGATCGATGTG
>DASZUZ010000653.1:0-3372 GCA_035547415.1 Bryobacteraceae bacterium
AACGAGCCGGATGCTGACCTTCGCCACGGCTTTAGCCGGAATGACCGTCTTGGCGCCCGCGCCGGTGAAGCCGCCGGCGATGCCGTGCACCTCAAAAGTCGGGCGAGCCCAGGTACGCTCGAAGACCGAGTAATTTTTCTCCCCCGTCAGTTCGGTTGAGCCGACCTCGTTCGCCAGATATTCTTTCTCATCGAAAGGGAGACGGGTCCAGCTTTCTTTTTCTTCGACCGAAGGCGGCTCGACGTCATCGTAAATGCCCGGGATCTGAATGCGGCCGCTTTCGTCTTTGGCTTTCGAGAGCAGTTCGATGAGGCCGAAAACAGCGTTCGGAGCGGCGCCGCCATAAAGGCCGGAGTGCAGGTCCCGCGCCGGGCCTTTGGCTTCGATCTCCATGTAGACCAGTCCGCGCAGCCCGATGTTCAGCGTCGGCAGGCCGGGCGCGTACATTTCCGTGTCCGACACCAGCGCGACATCGGCCTTCAGCTTTTCAGGATTCTTCGCGACGTATTCGGCCACGGAGGTTCCGCCGACTTCCTCCTCGCCCTCGATCAGAAATTTGACGTTCACGGTAGGCTTGCCATGCACCGCCTTTAGCGCTTCGAGAGCCTTGATGTGCGAGTACATCTGGCCTTTGTCGTCCGCAGATCCGCGCGCGTAGAGATTGCCGTTACGCTCGGTCGGTTCGAAGGGCGGCGTCTCCCAGAGATCGAGCGGATCCGGCGGCTGAACGTCGAAATGTCCGTAGCAGAGGACGGTCGGCTTGCCGGGCGCATGGAGCCAGTCGGCGTAGACCAGCGGATGCCGTTCGGTCTCGATGATCTCCACGTTCTCGAGTCCGGCGGCGCGCAACTTATCGGCGACATATTCCGCCGCGCGGTGCGTATCCTTGTTGTGCTCGGGCAGCGTGGAGACGCTGGGGATGCGGAGAAGTTCTTTCAGCTCTTCGAGAAAACGCGGCTCATTCTGCTGGACGTACCGGTCAATGGCTTCCGACATTCGCCTTTAGTGTAGTGCAGGGCGCCGCTACAATGAAGATATCCGTGGAAAAGACGTTTTACATTGAAACCTTCGGGTGCCAGATGAATGCTCACGACTCCGAAAAGGTCGTGGGAACTCTGCTGGCCAAAGGCTACACGCAGGTGGACACGCCGGAAGCGGCCGGCTACGTTTTCTACAACACCTGCAGCATTCGGGACAAAGCCGAGCAGAAGGTATTCAACCGGCTGCAGAATTTCAAGCGGGCCGGCAAAGGCAAAGTCTTCGCCGTCATCGGGTGCGTGGCGCAGCAGGAAGGCGAGAAGATCTTCGAAAAAGCGCCGCACGTGAGCCTGGTGGCCGGGTCGGCAAGCTATGCGAAGCTGCCGGAAATGCTGGTGCAGATCGAATCCGGCAACAAGCGCGTGACGGGCCTGAGCTTCGATGCCACGGAGGCGTTCGACACGCCATTTACGCGGCGCGACAATCCGCATCGCGCGTACATCACGATCATCGAAGGTTGCGACAAGAACTGCGCGTACTGCGTGGTTCCGTTTACGCGCGGGCCGGAACGCAGCCGAACGAGCGCGAGCGTCATGGATGAGGCGAGGAAACTGGCCGATTCCGGTTATAGCGAAATCCAGCTTCTCGGTCAGAACGTGAACAGTTACCGCGATCCTTCGCCCGCGGGCTGGGACTTCGCGATGCTGCTCGACCGAGTGGGCGCGGTGCCGGGCATCCGGCGCGTGCGGTTCACGACCTCGCATCCGCGCGACTTCGTGAAGCCGATCATCGACGCGATCGATTCCAATCCGAACCTCTGCAATCATGTGCACCTGCCGGTGCAGTCGGGTTCGAGCCGCGTGCTCGAAGGCATGCAGCGGCTCTACACGCGCGATCAGTACATGGAGCGCATCGGGTGGATGAAGAACGCGCGCCGGCCGATCGCGATCACCACGGACATCATCGTCGGGTTTCCCGGCGAGACGGAACGCGATTTCGAAGAAACGCTGGACCTGCTCGACGAAGTGCAGTACGATTCGCTGTTCGCGTTCAAGTATTCGCCGCGTCCGAACACGGCGGCGCTGAAGCTCGAAGACCACATCCCCGAAGAAGAAAAGACGCGCCGCATCATGATCCTCAACGAACGGCAGCGCGCGATTCAGATCCGGCGCAATTCGGAACTGATCGGGAACATCGAAGAGGTCCACGTCGAGGGCCGCCATCAGGCGCTCGGCCAGTGGATCGGCCGCACTTCACAGAACCGCACGCTGAACTTCACGGGACTGGACGGAGAGGATCTCCTCGGCAAGTATCTCTCGGTGCGCGTGACGCGCGCGGGCCCGAATTCCCTGGTGGGTGAGAGCGTCAATTAGCTGCTCCGCGCCTGTGCTGTAATAAAACCATGGAAGTCGAGATGAAGATCCGCGGGTTGATGATGGACCCTGTCACAAGCATGCCGATCGTCATCCTGAAGGATGTGTGCAGCAACAACGTTCTTCCGATCTGGGTGGGCATCTATGAGGCGAACGCCATCGCGCTCGAGATCGAAAAAGTCTCGACGCCCCGCCCGATGACGCACGATCTCATCAAGACCCTTCTGCTGGGGCTTGAAGCGGGGATTCGCAAGGTAGTGGTGAATGAACTCCGGGAAGACACGTTCTTCGCGGTCATCTGGGTGGAACGAAACGGTGAGTTGATTTCGGTGGATTCGCGTCCGAGCGATGCGCTGGCGCTGGCTTTGCGGCTGGACTGCCCGATCTACGTGGATGACACGGTGCTGAAATCGGCGAAGAACGCAACGGTCGCGGATAAACTCAACACCAGCCAGGAACTCAAACGGTATCTGGAAAACCTGGGCGATGAGGATCTGGGCCGCTACAAGATGTAGGGACGCGGCTGACCGGCGTCAGTGCGTCATCGAGTAGACGAGGTAGTTGGCCGCGATGCGGAAGCCCATGGCTGAGAACTTCTCGTCATAGCTCGGGTCGTCAGCCCATTCCCAGGAATCTCCCAGGTCCATATCGTTGCAGATCGCGACCACGACGCGGCCTTTGTCGTCATAAATGCCGCGCCAGTGCGCGTCGTATCCATCGAACTCGTACGTGCGGCCGGTCCGCAGATATTGCGCTCCGGGCACCTGATACTTATCGTCCAGATCGTAGATCGTGTGGAAGATGGCTTCTGTTTTGGGCAGATCGACGATCTGCCGGTCCGGGAAAACTTTCTGCATGCTGGCGACGAAGACCGCCCACTCCTGCGTTCCGTGGAAGTCATCGCACATGAAGAATCCGCCCCGGTCCAGGTACTCCCGCATCTGTTTCGCCTGCTCGTCCGTCAGCGCCCAGTGGCCGACCTCGACAGCGTAGAGCCAGGGGTAGTTAAAAGCGTCGTTGC
>DASZUZ010000654.1:0-3420 GCA_035547415.1 Bryobacteraceae bacterium
ACTCTCGCAGACGGAAATGGCGGAGCGGCTGGGGCAACCGCTCGGAACGGTGAAGACGTGGGTGAGAACCGCGCTCAAACATCTTCGCGATGAACTCGGACAGGCGGTAGAGGCATGAGCTGCGACGAACTTCGCGAGGAGTATGGGGCCTACGCCCTCGGGATCGCCGAAGAGCCACAACATTCGGAGATTGCCGAACATCTTGGACGCCACTGTCCGAACTGCACGCCGGGTGTTCGCCGGGCTATGGAAGCCGTGGCAGCGATCGGCTCGGCGGTGAAGATCACGGATCCACCCAAACGGCTTCGGCGGCGCGTCATCGCGCTGGTGGCAGCGCCCGCGCGGCGTTCTTGGGCGGTGCGCATTCCGTGGGCGATCGCGGTCGTGCTCGCGATTGCGCTGCTCTCGGTCGCTCTTCCCCGACGCCGCGAGCGCGACACGTCGAAGCTGGAACAGGCACTCTCCATTCTGAACGACCCCGCCACGAAAGATGTTTCCTTCGGTGAGCCATCTGCCCGGGGACGCGTTTTCGTTAGCCCGGATAAGGGACTGATCTTCATCGCGGCCCATCTTCCGAAGCTCGACGCGCATCAGACCTTTCAGCTATGGCTGCTTCCAGCGAATGGAAAGCCCGTGTCCGCCGGGACATTCAAAGGCGAACCCGATGCCACCGCCGTGTACGTCCGCCGGGGCCCCGTGGAGAATGCCGCGGCTGTCGCGGTCACGGTGGAACCGGAAGGCGGATCCCTGCAGCCCACTACCACGCCATTCGCCGTGACGAAACTCTGATTCGCTTCTGTATTCTGGTTTCGTGGAACAACTTGATCTCCGGGAAAAGGGTGGCGTTCGCGGCGGCGAACAGCAAACGTCGGATCGCCGCCTGTTCATGCAACTGCTCGCGTTCGGTAACGCGGGCGACACTTCGAATCTGATCGACGCGCTCGAGCAGTCGAATCTCGACGGCGTCTTATATGAAGATGCGAACGACCCGCGCGGTATCGGTCTTCTCACCTGGAGCGAGAACCCCGATTTCTTCGTCGATTGCATCCGTCCGTTTCTCAATCGCGCCGTGTTCGCCGGCCTCGCTCTCAAACCCGAGTACACGATGATGGGCCGGACATATTCCATCGGGTACGAACCGAATCTGGAGGAATGGCTTCTTCAGCGGTCCCCGCGGGTCGTGACGAATGCCGAGTCGCGCTGGCACGTCTGGTATCCATTGCGGCGCAAGGGGGAGTTCAACTCGCTGCCGGTCGACGAGCAGATGTCCGTTCTTCGCGAGCACGGTAAGATCGGCCACAGCTTCGGAGAAGCGGGTTATGCGCAGGACGTCCGCCTCGCGTGCTTCGGAATGGACAGGAACGATAACGACTTCGTCATCGGCCTGATTGGCAAGGATCTCTTTCCCCTCTCGGCCTGCGTTCAGGCGATGCGCCGGACCCGCCAGACCTCCAGTTTCATGCAGGAAATGGGACCTTTCTTTATCGGGCGGGCCATCTGGCAGCGACTGCGAAGCTGAAAACAGCGTCGATACACGTGGCCGGCGCCCAACCTGCGATAGGTGCTCATGGGGTTCGGCTTGTGATAGCCTCCGAACAGAGTACGGGGCCCGCACGGGCCCCGGGCTTCTGACCGAACATGAAGCACCTGATCGTAATTCTGGCCGCCGGCGCTTTGCTTTTCGCGGCGGCGGACGACAAAGTTCCCGCCGGGAAAACCTCGCCGGACAAGGTTGCGCCGCTGGGCGTGTACAGACCGGGCGAGCGCGCCTACTGGGCATTTCAGCCACGGAAGAACGTTGCGCCTCCCACATTCAGTAATCCTGCGGACAAGGCATGGGTAAAAACACCGATAGATGCCTTCATTCTGGATGGTCTGAAGAAGGCCGGTCTGAAGCCGGCGCCGCAAGCTGACAAGGTCACGCTGATCCGGCGTGTGACTTACGACCTGCATGGCGTTCCGCCAACTCCCGAGGAGATCGACGCGTTCCTTCGCGACCGTTCGCCGAAGGCGTGGGAGCGGCTTGTCGACCGCCTGCTGGCGTCTCCGCGTTACGGAGAACAATGGGGCCGGCACTGGCTCGACGTGGTTCGCTTCGCGGAGTCCGACGGTTATGAATACGATACGCATCGGCCGGATGCCTATCGTTTCCGGGACTACGTGGTCCGGAGCTTCAATCAGGACAAGCCTTACGACCAGTTCGTCAGGGAACAACTCGCGGGCGACGAGATGGATCCGAACAACGAGACCTATATGATCGCGAGCGGTTTCAACCGGCTGGGTCCGTTGCGCAAAAATGCCGGGAATCAGAACGTCGCCAGTTCGCGGAACGAAGTTCTGACCGAGATGACCAACATCGTTGGCGCTGCCTTCCTCGGCGTGACTGTCGGATGCGCCCGCTGCCACGATCATAAGTTCGATCCCTTCCGTCAGTCCGATTACTACCGGATGCAGGGCTTCTTCGCGCAGACCCACGACAACGATCTCATCCGCGCCTCGAAGGAAGAGCAGGACGCCTGGAACGCGAAAGTTCAGCCGATGATGCAGGAAATGCGGCAGCTTCAAATGAAGATGCGGCGCGCGCCGGAGGAAGAGAAGGGCACGCTGCAGGCGCGGATCGACAAGCTCGACGAAGACATGCCGGCGCCGCTGACTGCGATCTATGCGGTGAAGGATGATCCGAAGCAGATCACGCCGATTCACACGCTGTTCCATGGCGAATATCTCGATCCGCGCGAGGCGGTCGGCGCTCGCGCTCTGGGCGTGCTTCTGCCCGAAAATGCCCCGGAGGCGCCGCTGAACACGGAGACGCCGCGCTCGAAGCTGGCCAACTGGCTGGTGAACCCGAGCAATCCGCTGCCGGCGCGCGTGATGGTGAACCGGATCTGGCAATATCACTTCGGTCGGGGCATCGTTTCCACGGCGAATGATTTCGGGCGCATGGGCGGCAAGCCGTCCAATCCCGAACTGCTCGACTATCTCGCGAACCGCTACATTGCGGAAGGCTGGCAGATGAAGCCGATCCACCGGATGATTCTGCTTTCCAGCGCTTATCGCCAGGCCAGCGAATCGCCGCTCGAGACAGTCGCGACGGAGAAGGACGCCGAAAATGCGCTGCTCTGGAAATTCAGTCGCCGCCGTCTGGAAGCTGAGGAGATTCGGGACTCGATGCTGGCCGTGGCCGGACGCCTGAATTCACAAATCGGCGGTCCCAGCGTAATGGTCCCGATTGATCGGGATCTGGTCAAAATGCTGAAGCGTCCGCAGTATTGGGTACCGACGAAGGACAAATCCCAGTACGACCGCCGCACCATGTACATGATCTACAAGCGCAACCTGCAGTTGCCGTTCATGGGCGTCTTCGACGCGCCGGATATGCAGCTTTCCTGCCCGCGGCGTGAGCAGTCGACCCACGCTCCG
>DASZUZ010000655.1:0-5606 GCA_035547415.1 Bryobacteraceae bacterium
ATCGGCTCCGAAAACGACTGAAAGAATACTATGAAAATGAGGGCGCCGGGCACGCGATTCGTATCGAAATTCCTCCGGGACAATACACTCCCCGGTTCGTCGCGGCCCAATCAAGTCCAGTCCCCGGCGCGCTCGTAACCGACACGCCATCCATTTCCTTTCCATCCGCTCCGGGAGTTGCCGTTGCCATTGCCCCGGCGGTCCCGCTCGAGGCGCAGGCAGAGGCACGAAGCCGGCAGCCGCGGTGGATCTGGCTGGCGGCCGGGCTGGCGATTGTTGCGGCACTTGCAGGCACGCTGCTGCTGCGGCGGCGAGATATCAGCCCGCAACAGGTAGCGCGAACAGAAATTCCGGCCGCGCCGGCTTCCACTGACGACGTACGCATTCTCTGCGGCGTGGAAAACGGCAGTTACATTGACGCTTTCGAACGCGCGTGGCAGAGCGACCGCTTTTTCCAGGGCGGATGGGCGAGTCAGGCGCCGCGGAACCACATCGTGCTGGGAACCCGCGACCAGCAGCTTTATCAATACCGCCGCGAGGGACCATTCCGTTACGACATCCCGCTCCGACCCGGAGTCTACGAACTGCGTTTGTATTTTGCGGAATCCGTTTTCGGAGATAACAACGTGGCAGGAGGAGGGGAGACAACCCGGATCTTCGACGTCCTGCTTAACGGTAAGCCGGTGCTGGGCGATTTCGACGTCATCGCAGATGCCGGTCCGAGTACCGCCGACGTCAAGGTGTTCAGGGACGTTTCGCCCGCGAGCGACGGGAAGGTGCACCTCGAATTCCGGCAAAACACAAACCTTCCGTTCGTCAACGCTATTGCGATTGTTCCGGGAGTGCGGGGCATGATCCGGCCGGTCCGCATCGTGGCGCGGGATCGCGGCCTGAAAGACCGGGAGGGCCGGTACTGGGATCCGGACCGGTATGCGCGAGGGGGGCAGGTGGTGGCGCGTCCGGACTCAACCGTTCAGGCAGCGGATCCGGAGTTATACCGGAGCGAACGTTTCGGAAACCTTACCTATACGATTCCCGTGGCGCAACCCGGCAGGTACGTCGTGAACCTCTACTTTGCGGAAAACTGGTTCGGGCCGGGCAACCCGGGAGGCGGCGGTCCGGGAAGCCGCCGATTCGACATTCTGGTCAACGGCATCGCTGTCCGAAGAAACTTCGACATCCTGAAGGAGTCCGGGGCGGCGGACAGGCCGGCGATCGTGAACCTGCACGGGATCGAGCCGAATCATCAGGGCAAGATCGTGATTTCGCTGGCGCCCAACCAGAATTATGCGTGCATCAACGCGCTCGAGGTTCTGGACGAAAGCAGGTAGCTCCAGGATCTTATACTCAAGGGGTTGCGGCGCCGTTTCACAACCCGTTCTCCGATCGCTTGCCGGGCCGTTCACCGCGCTGCCGGTGATGCCTGATGAGATGGATTGGCCACGGCCACCGCGGAACCAGCGCCTGGGTTTCTCTGGCTCTCCTTGCCTTTGCGTGCGCCGCGATCGGCCTTGCGCTGAACTGGACGTCCTTCGGCCAGCAATTCAATAAATACGGGTACGACTACCTCTTCCGGCTCGAACAGCCCGCCCCCTGGAAGCCGGATTCGATGATCCTTGCCATCGATGAGCAGACGCTCGCAAAATACGGCGGGCAAAGCGGGATCCGGATGGCTCTCGCCGATGGACTCGAGAAGATCCGGGCCGACCAACCCGCCGCCGTCGCCGTCGATGTGATTCTCGCCGAACCCGGACCTTCCAGGGCCGATGAGGCGCTCGAGAAGGCGTTCGCCGCGACGCATAACCTGATTCTCGCCAGCTATGTGCTGCCCGACGATACGTGGAACGAGCCGCTGGCGCGCTTTCGGCATTACGCCGTTGCGGTGGGACAGGTACATGGCGATTTCGACAAATACGACTCGGTGCTGCGCGATCTCCCGCTCGCCAAGGCTGCCGGTCACGATCGCCGCTGGAGCCTGGCATTCGACGCGTTTCTTGCCGCGAACCATCTGCGGGTAGACATGGAGTCGCCGGGTGAACTCGTGGTCGGGCCGGTGCATATTCCCACGAGAGAGAACGAGAAGCACGTTATCCGTATCCGGTACCCGCCTGTCGCCATGAATGGCATTCCGCGAGTTTCCATCGCCGAACTGGACGCTCACCCGCAGTTCGCGCGCCGATTCGCGGGGAAGGCCGTCTTTGTCGGTGAAACGGTGCAGGCGCGCGATACCTGGATGACGCCCTATTCGAACAGCAACAGCACGCCCGGCATCGAGGTCAACGCCAGCGTCTATGAAACACTGGCTCGCCGCATGTTTCTGACCGACGCCTCCGATCTGGCCGTTGCCGGTTGTTCATTCGCACTGGCCTTCGCGGCGGCCCTCGCGTATGCGCTGGGATCCGGATGGATTGTCAACCTGGCCGCCGTGTTCGTCGTCGCGGTGGCGCAAATGATCCCCTGGGTCGCGTTCGCCGATTCCGTCGTGTGGCCCTGGCTGCCGGGTACTCTTTCGGCGGTTCTGGCCGTTGCGGCAGGGGCAACCTGGCGTCATCTTCTGGTCCGCCGTGAACTGGTCCAGGCCGAACACGAGAAGACCAGATACCAGAAGGCCATGCAGTTCGTCACGCACGAGATGCGCACGCCGCTCACCGCCATTCAGGGATCGAGCGAGCTCATCAGCCGGTATGGCTCCATGCCGGAGGCGAAGCGCAAGCAGATGGCGGAACTCATCAATTCGGAGTCGAAACGCCTGGCGCGCATGATCGAGACGTTTCTCAGCGTGGAACGTCTCTCCGCCGGGCAGATGGAGTTGAAGCACGAACGTTTTCCGCTGGTTCAGCTGGTGGAGCGCTGCGCCGAGCGCGCCCGTCCCTATGCTGACCGCAAGCAGATTGAGATCGACATCGAGAGCCTGCCGGCGGACGATCTCAGCGGCGATCTCGAACTGATGGAGTATGCGTTCTACAACCTGCTGACGAACGCCGTCAAATATTCGCCACCCCAGACGCGGGTAAAGGTGTTCGGCGAAGATGATAGGAGTGACTGGGTTCGACTTTCGGTCGAAGACCAGGGAATTGGCATGGATAAAAAAGAAGTGAGCCGGATCTTCGAGAAATTCTACCGGACCAGGCGCGCCGAACAATCCGGTGAGGCGGGAACCGGCATCGGGCTTTCGATTGTCGAGCAGATTGTGATCCAGCACGGCGGTTCGATCCACGTGGAATCGGAGCCGGGCCGCGGATCCAGATTTACGCTGGTTCTGAAGAGAGCTCACTGAAGCGACGCGATGAGCGAACAGATCCTTGTTGTCGAAGACGATTCGAGCGTGCGTACGACGATCGTCACCTTTCTCGAGATGGAAGGCTTCCAGGTGGAAGCGGTCTCGAGCACCCGCGATGCGATGGACCGGCTTTCGCGGAGCGGATATCCGCTTGTCATATCGGACATCTACATCGACGATCGTACCGGCATCGATGTGCTGATGGCCGCGAAGAAACACGACCCGCGCTGCTCGGTCATTCTGATGACGGCGCGGGGCACGATGGAGACAGTCATGGCCGCGACGCGCAACGGCGCCTTCGACTATCTGGCGAAACCGTTTGAGCTCGATACGCTGCTGCAGGCCGTCAAGCGCGCGATCGAGGCGCGGGAACCGGACGACGACGAGGTAGAAGCCGAGGAACTGCCGGAAAGCGAAATGATCGGCAGTTCCGCCCGGATGATCGAAATCTACAAGACTCTTTCGAAGGTTGCGCCGACCGACGCGACCGTTGTGATCGAAGGAGAGACGGGAACCGGCAAGGAAATGATCGCGCGGATGATCCACCGGTTCAGCAACCGTTCCGTGCATCCCTTCGTGCCGGTCGATTGCAGCGCCATTCCGGCGGCGCTTCTCGAGAGCGAACTGTTCGGCGCGATGCGAGGGGCGTTCACGGGCGCCGAGCGCGATCGGATCGGCGTTTTCGAAGCGGCGAATCGCGGCACGGTATTTCTGGACGAAATTGGTGACATCGACCCGGCATTTCAGGTGAAGCTCCTGCGCTTTCTGCAGGAACGGGAGATCCGGCCTGTCGGCTCGCCTCGCGAAAAGAAAGTGGACGTGCGGGTGATCGCGGCCACGAACCGCGATCTGCAGAAAATGGTGGACGACGGCAAATTCCGCCAGGATCTGTGGTTCCGGCTGAACGTCGTGCGGCTGGAGCTGCCGCCGCTCCGGGAACGCCGCAATGACGTTCCGCTGCTCGCCCACTTTTTCGTCAACAAGTACAACGGACGGTACAGCCGGAACGTGAAACTGACGGAATCGGGTCTGAAGTCGCTCAAGGATTTCACCTGGCCCGGCAACGTGCGGCAGCTTCAGCACCTGATCGAACGGCTGACGATTCTTGCGCCGAACGATCGGATCGACGCGGAAGCCGTGCAGGACGCCATTTCCGCGATGGAGCCGAAAGATGGCGGCGGAGAAACGCTGGCGGAGACGGAAGCCGATCAGATCCGGCGTGTCCTCGCGGCGACGGGCGGGAACAAGAGCCGTGCGGCCGCGATTCTGGGAATCGAGCGCAAAACTCTCTATCGCAAGCTGGAACGAATCAAACTATAGGGACTTGCTCTTCGCGAGGTGAACTGCTGGACCGGACGATCCGGAAGATGAGGAAGTCACGATACGGGAACTGCGCAGCATGAAAGTGGATGTCCCCGATCCCGCCCGAGGAGCACGCGGATGGTACTGGATTCCCGCCGCGGCTGCGGTGGCGTGCTTTGTTTTCCTGTCGCTCGATGCGATGACTTCAGAGAGTCACGTCGACATCCCTCCCGGAGTGCGAGTTGCGCCGCCCGCGCCGCCGAAGGCCTTTACACCGCCGCCACGCGCGCAGCCTGCTACGAGGCGTCCGCCCGTGGCGCTGCCGGAGCCACCTGCAATTCCGGTCGCCGGGCCGCCGCTTCCGCCTGTGTCCGTCCGAGTCTCCCAATGGAAGGCCGGGGAGCCTGGATCGGTTTATTATTCCCGGGATCATGGACTGACGTGGAGCCGGGTTGAACTTCCGGAGAACTCCTCAATCCTCCGGGTCAGGCCGATTTCGAGCTTTGAGGTTCACGTGGAAACCGCGAGTGGCGCGACGTGGGTTACAACCGATGCCGGACTTCACTGGAAACGGCGTTGACCAGACGGTTGTGATTGATGTAATACGCCGCCGGCATCGCCGCGAGCACCAGAAACCAGCTTGCTCTTGCCGAGGCGTCGGCCAGCGTTCCTCCGACCACAGCGCCGACGATGTAATGCGGTAGAGTCCAGAGGTAAAGTTGCTTCCAGATGCGCAACGGCGGCCTGAACTCCGTGGCGGCGAGGGCACCCGCGATGAGCGCTGTATTCACCAGAAAGTAAATCGCGGAACTGCAGAAGACCAGAGCGGCCAGGCTGGGAATTCCCAGAAGGACCGCCAGTTTCGCCTGGCATGCGAACGTCACCGCCGCGCTGATCATCAGGGCCGCCACCGAAAATGCCACCTGCACGGGGAGCGGCCGTCGCAGATAATTCCAGAGACACTGCCCCAGGGCGGCGGACATCGCAATCAGCACCGTCTCCGGCAGGGTCAGCTGCGCAACAC
>DASZUZ010000656.1:0-4128 GCA_035547415.1 Bryobacteraceae bacterium
GAGCGCGATCCGGCGAAGGCACGCAGGAGGGATGCCGTTCGCGCCACAGCGATCGCGCCGAAACCGCTCTGTCGATTGCGGGAAAAGCCGCGAACTGCAGCGCAATACATAGCGCCGCGGCGGCAGCCGCAACAACCGGGAAGCTTCGCTGTTTCAGGAACAGAGCAAGAATCGTGGCGGCTACCACGGCTACAACGCTCCACATCGCAAGTTCACTCCACGGGAGCGGTCTGGAACGAAGCCCTGTCGCGAGAGCATAAGGCAGTACATGGGCCGCGACGGGAATCGCGCCAAGAAGCGTCGCCGGCGCGATCATCGCCAGCCCCACACGCTTCGTCCGCGCGAGACCGTGTCCGATCAGAATGCAGACGGAGGGCAACAGCGGAAGCAGGTAGCCCGGCAGCTTATTAACGGATTTCGAGAAGAACAGAAATCCGAAAATCACCACGGTGCCGAGCAGCCGCGTCCGCCGGTCCCGCCAGTCGCGATCGACGACGGCCAATAGCGGAAACCACGGGAAAAGAAGAAGCAGGAGAACCGGCAAGTAGAACCACCACGGCTGAACATGCTGGCGCTCCGGCGAAAAGAACCGCCCGAATTGCTGCTGAACGAACAGGACGTTCCAGAGTTCCGTGCCATTACGCATTGCGCAGAGGATATGCCACGGAAGCGCGATGACGAGAAACGCGGCGACGGGCGCGGGGCGCAGCCATTCGCGGAGATGCCGGTAATCCACTGCGACCACGGGCACGAAGAGAACCAGAGGAACCAGGCTCTTGCCCAGCACCGCCAACGCGAGCGCGCCAGCCGCAAGGACGTGCTCGGAAGAACGCGCCCTCTCGGCGGACGACACAGCGAACAGCACGGCGACAGAGAAACATGCGGCCATCGGAATATCGGTGACGGCGACGTGGCTATACGCGAGCCACCCGGCAGCCGTCGCGAGGATGGCGGTGGAGAAATCCGCCACGCGCCGGTCCCAGATCTTCCGGATGCGGTCATGAAAGAACCAGAGGAACGCCAGGCTGAGAAGCGCGACCGGAAGCCGTGGCGCAACCTCGGGCCCGAAACCGGATTGAAATCCGGCGCCGATGAGCCAGTAAAGCAACGGCGGTTTTTCGAGCCACGGATGCCCCCATAAGCGCGGCGTAATCCAGTCGCCCGTGTGAGCCATGGCGCGACCGATATCGGCATAGCGCGGCTCGTCCTTGCTCACGAGCCCCATGCCGCTGAGATCGGCCAGATAGAGAACGCAGACCAGAACCACCGCAACCGCCACGGCGATGCGCCGCGTTGTAAGCTGAAGCGTCAATTCATGAGTATGACGGGTCGAGCGAGATGAAGATCACGCGATTGAAAACGGTGGTCTGCAATGCCGAGATGCGCAACTGGGTTTTCGTGCGCATCGAAACGGACCAGCCCGGACTTTACGGATGGGGCGAAGGTTCTCTCGAATGGAAAACCCGGAGCGTGGTCGGCGCCATCGAGGACTTTGCGCCGATGCTGATCGGCGAAGATCCCACGCGCATCGAACACATTTACCAGAAGCTCTACCGGCAGTCCTTCTGGCGCGTCGGCGTCATCGGCCTGTCCGCCATTTCGGCGATTGAGCAGGCGTGCTGGGACATTCTGGGGAAGTCGCTGGGGCAGCCTGTTTACAAGCTGCTGGGCGGGGCGGTGCGCGACCGGGTCCGCATGTACACGCATCTGGGCGGCGGCGACATGAAAGCCGTCTACGAATCGCAACTGGCCGCGGATCCGCAGGTGTTTGTCGATCGCGCGCTGGCAGTCGTGGCGCGGGGCTACAACGCCGTGAAGGTGCTGATTACGCCGCCCACCGAACCCCTGAACTCGATCGCGGCTTATCGCTACGCGGAACGCATGATGGAGGCGCTGCGCCTCGCCGTCGGCGAATCCGTGGACATCATGGTGGATTGTCACGGCCGCCATTCGCTCGCCAACGCGCTCGAATTCTGCCGCGTCCTGGCGCCATACCGGCCGTATTTCGTCGAAGAGCCGGTACCACCCGAAAATGTGGACGTGATGGCGGAGGTGCGGAAGATGAGCCCCGTACCCATCGCCACGGGCGAGCGGCGCGTGACCCGCTACGAGTTCCGCGAGCTTTTCGAAAAGCAGGCGTGCCACGTGATTCAGCCGGATCTATGCCACTGTGGCGGCTTGTGGGAAGCGAAAAAGATCGCCGCCATGGCGGAGGTGTACACGATGGGGGTTGCGCCGCATAATCCGCTCGGGCCGATCGCCAACGCCGCCGCGCTGCATTTCGATCTCAGCACGCCGAATTTCCTGATTCAGGAAGACATGCTGACCGATGTCCCGTGGCGGTGGGAAGTCGTGCGGCACTCCCTGAAAAGCGAGGGCGGATACTGGCTGCCTTCCGACGCGCCGGGATTGGGAATCGAGGTGGACGAATCCGCTGCCGCGAAACATCCGTTTGCGCAGGAAGTCATTCACGCGATGACGGTGCGCGCGCAGGACGGCGCGGTTCTCGACTGGTAGTTGAGTCGTTTTGTTAACGGAGCGGGTCCCATGGCAAAGCTGCGCTCCGGAACGATCGCCTGCGCACTATGGCGAAGAACACAGGAACCATCACCGGCCGGGTTTCCGACTCCCGCGGATCCGTCGTGCCGAATGTTCAGGTGACCGTCGCCCAGGCAGCCGGCCACTTACCAGGTCACTTTCGAGGCGGCTGGATTCAAAAAGCTTGTCCCGACAGGCGTCGCGCTGCAGACAGACCGGGTCCTGCCGCTGGACGTTATGCTGGAGGTGGGCGCCGCCACCGAATCGATCAGCCCTGAAACAGGTTATGACGCGAACGGAAGAGTCAACTCGCGGTGCTATTCTACGCACGGGTGAACGACTCAGACGCTCAATCTCTGCTGGATCTGCTCGGCAGGCGGCCTTCTCGTATTGAACTGGATCGCGCGGCTCTCGAACTGGCGCGCATCGAATATCCGGCGCTCGATGCCGGCCGCTATATCGCGGACATCGATTATCATGCCGCCGCAATCGCCGACAGGGCGCACGATCTTTCCGACGGCCCGCGCTTCGTCAAGACGGCCAACGCGTATCTGTTCGGCGAGATGCAGTTTCGCGGTAATGAGGAAGACTATTACAACCCGGCGAACAGCTATCTTAACCGGGTTCTCGAGACGCGCATCGGGATTCCCATCACGCTGTCCGTTATCTATATGGAAATCGCGCGCCGGCTCGCGAAGCCCGTACACGGCGTGGGACTGCCCGGGCACTTCGTCGTTCTTTATGACGACGGCCAGTACTCAACCTACATCGATCCTTTTCACGGCGGCTCGCTGATCGATGCGGCCGGGTGCTGCCGGCTGTCTCAGGTGGACTCGCTCGATCCCGAACTGCTCGCGCCCGTGGATCGGCGCTCGATCGTTATGCGAATGATCAACAACCTGCGGCAGATCTATTTTTCGCAACGCCATCCGGATCTCGCCATCCGCCTGCTCGATCTGCTGATCGCGGCGGACCCTGCCAGTGCGGATGAGCATAAGCAGCGCGCCGTCGCCCTCCTGCAACAGCAGAGAATGGCTGACGCGCTGGCTGGCTTCAGGAAATATCTGGAATTGTCGCCCGGCGCCGCCGACCGCGAGCGCATCGAGGAACAGATGAAGACGCTGGCCTTCTGGCTGGCCTCACGCAATTGAACTCAGTCAATCGTGCCGGAGCAACTGGCCCACACTTTCCAGCAGGTCCGGAACGCGAAACGGTTTCTGGAGAAACAGTGTTCCTGTCACGCGAACCGTCGCCGCCGGCTCATAACCCGAAATAAAGAGAACTTTCAGGTCGGGCCAATCCGCCATCAGGCGCCGCGCCAGCTCATTACCATTCAGGTCCGGCATCAGGATATCGGTCACCAGCAGATTGACCGAAGCCTCCCCGGACATGATTTGAAGCGCATGTTCCGGCGTCTCGGCCTCGACGACCTTATACCCGGACGCTGAAAGCACGGAACTGACGAGCTGACGAATCGATGGCTCGTCGTCCACGACAAGAATGGTCGATAATGCAGTCCCGGGAGCCATCTATCTGACGGAACCCCGATTGTAGCCAAAAGCCGCCATGTGAAACAGTACCTGTTCGAGC
>DASZUZ010000657.1:0-3900 GCA_035547415.1 Bryobacteraceae bacterium
CCCATTGTGCGCTCAGCGACGGTCCGTGGTCTGTCAGAGTGAACAGGCGCTGCCGCTTTGACTCCCGGGCCTCTTCGCGGACGCGTGCCGGGCCGCATGGGTATCGCGAGCGGTCTCGGCGCGTGTAAACGCCCGGCCCCGGGATTTACACTGTCATATATGCCTGAAGCATACGCTGCCCCGAGCGAGCCTTTCGTTCGTCTCGAGGAACAGCACGGCTGGCGCAGCGCCTTTAACTGGACCGCCGCCATTCTGATCTCCGCGGTCTTCCTTATCGCGGGCCTCTGGAAAGCCACCGATCCGACGCGAGTCGCGGTGATGCTGGCCCAGCTCAAAGTGCCGCAATCGCTGAGCCTCGCGCTGGCGGTGTCCCTGGCGATCTCGGAAACCTTCACGGGCGTCCTCCTTCTCGTACCCCGTTTTCGTCGCTGGGGCTCCGCGATCGGCAGCTTTCTGCTGATCGCGTTCATGATCTATATCGGCGCCCACTACGCGGAATTGCGGGGCGCCGACTGTTCCTGTTTCCCCTGGCTGAAACGCACCGTCGGACCCGGGTTCTTCGTCGGCGATTCCATAATGCTGCTGCTCGCCCTCGCGGCGGGCGTGTGGGCGCGGCCCGCGCGGGACATTCGGGCAGCCGCCATTATCTTCGGAGCGGTCGCGGTCTTTGCGTTAGTCTCCTGGGGTTTCACGGCGTCGCGGCATACCGGAACGAAAGCGCCGGAGTCGATCACCGCCGAGGACGGGCATAAAATCATGCTCGGCGATGGGAAGGTGTTCATCTACTTCTTCAATCCGCAGTGCCTGCATTGCCTCGACGCCGGGCGGAAGCTCGCGGCCCTGAACTGGGGCGATACGCGCTTCATCGGCGTGCCCACGGAGAATCCGCAGTTTGCGGACTGGTTTATGGGCAAAGCGGGCCTGACGGGAAAAGGTCCGGTTTCGAAGGACCTGGATCTTCTGAAGAAAGTCTTTCCGTTCGACCTCCCGCCGGCCGGCGTCGCCCTCGAAAACGGCTATGAGAAAAAGATGCTGCTGCAGTTCGAAGACGCCGAACCCGGAGCAACCCTGAAAAGCCTCGGGTTTGCCAGATAAACTCGCGGCAACTAACCTGCTTGGCTGATTCCGCCTCGGACAGCAGCGCGCTGCCGCGCCAAAGACTTAACGTGCGCTGTTCAACGGGTGGCCGGCCCGTTTCGTGTATCCGGTGTGGCAAAAGGACTCATCGGGCTATGACTCGGCCTTCAAATAAGGAGCATTGTAAATGGGATGTAACCGCAAAGGGAGATCCACGGCTGTTCTCTTCCTGACCTTCTCTTCGATACTCACGGCGGCCCCGCGCCTTGGGCTGAGCACGAACGCTGTTGGCACAGTCAATATCGCCACGGGCGCTGCGGGACCTGCCCAGACCGTTCAGGCGTTCAACCTGGGCGACGGCTCTCTGAATCTCACGGCTACATCCTCCGCCTCCTGGCTCGCGGCCACGGTGGGAGCAAAAACGTCGTGCGCGCAGCCCGGCGGAAGCTGCTATCCGATTAACATCGCGCTGAACACCGCCTCGCTTGCGGCGGGCACCTACACGGAATATGTCACCCTCACGGACCCCAACGCGGTGGACTCGCCGCAGGACATCGCCGTCACGGTGAACACGACCGGCGTTCCCGCTTCCATCAACGCCTGGGTGACCCGCTCCACGGGATCCACCCCCACCGCAATCTTCCCGGTATTCACGACAGGAACGGGCGTAAAAGGAACGGTTAATACGCAGTCCGGCGGAAACTGGCTTCAGTTTCTGAACGGCGCGAGCGGGCTGATTCCTTCGCCGGCTCCGTGGCTCCTCCAGGTGGCGGCGCAGCTTGGTCAGGCTCCGGGAACTTACCAGGGTTCCATCGTTATCAGCGGATCTTCGGTTGCGTCGGAAAACAGGACGATCAACGTGACTCTGAACGTCACGGATGCGCCGATTGCGCAACTCAACAACAACTCGACCATCCGGCTGACGAGTTACCAGGGCGGACCGCCGCAATATTCGTTTGTTACTTTCAACAATCTGACATCGGGCACGACTCTGAGCGTGACCGGAGCGACCGGTTCGGCCAGTTTCCTGACGGCCTCCGTATCCTCGGGTTCCACGATCCTGATTACCGCCGATCCAAAAGGCCTGACGCCCGGCGTTTACACCGGCGCGGTCACCATCTCGTCGAATGCCGCGAATAATTCGCAGATTTCCGTTCCCGTGGAACTGGTTGTCGGGCCCGCCGGGCAGCCAATGATCTCCATGGGCGGGATCGTGAACGCGGCGAATGGCGCGCGGGAGCCGGTTTCACAAGGCGATATCGCGTCGATCTATGGAGGCCAGCTTGCGCCCGCCGGCACGACCGCAACGAATGCGTCCACCCCGCTCGCGACGACCCTGGGCGGCGTCCAGGTGCTCGTCAATGGCGTGCCTGCTCCGCTGTATTATGTTTCTCCCGGACAGATCAACTTCCAGGTTCCTTACGGGCTCACCGCGGGGGCGGTGGCGACCGTGCAGGTGGTCTCGAACGGAACGGCCGGAAACATCCGTTCCCTGAGCGTCAACGCAACGTCGCCGCGCTTGCTTTATTTCGTGTCCTTCATTCAGGGCACTTACGGCGTCATCGTCAATGGATCGGACGGCAGTCTGACGCTGCCCTCCGGGACCGGCGTTCCCGGCTTCAATACTCATCCGGCCAAACCGGGTGACACGATCGTGATCTATGGCGTCGGATTCGGCCAGACGACTCCGGCGGCCGTGGAAGGCGTGGCGGCGAGCGCTTCGCCACTCCTGTCGATCCCCAACGCGACCGCGACCTTCGGCGGCGGTTTCAACGGGGCGGCGACATCGGCGACCCCGGTGTTCACCGGACTGACTCCGACGGCTGTAGGGTTATATCAGGCCAACGTGACTATTCCGTCCGACACCCCTTTGGGGGCTTCGGTTCCCGTCACGATTCTCGTCAATGGAGTCCAGAGTAATACGGTGCACCTGGCAATCACCGCCAGCGGCCAATAGATAACGAACGCATGTGGGGCCGGGGTTCAGTTGACTCCGGCTCCTTCTCGGGGTGTTACCCTGCTGGAATGCGCTGGATCGTCGCCCATCTCTTCTGGGATAAGACCGGAACGGAGCGCACTGGCTTCGTGCGTGGCTTATGGGCGACGCGCAAGCTGTCAGCCGCTGTTTTGGGATCCGCCGTTCTGACCTGGTGGGAATGGGTGAAGCACCATCCTCCCGAGATCGTGGTAATCGCGCTGATTCATTTCATCTTCGTTCTCGCGCTGATCGCCGTTATCGTTCAGATCCGGCGTTGGTTCCACCACGCCCGATAAGCGGGCCGGGGGCTTCCGGCCGGCGCAAATCATGATCGGCAAACCGTCCGAAAACAATTGACCGGAATCTACTTGATCGAATCCCTCATTTGATGATAAAGTCCGAACACTCGTGAGGTGAGGGTTGGAAAAACTGAAGAATCTGTTTCTGGCGCTTTTTTGCGCCTCGGCTCTTTTTGCGCAGAGCGACCGCGGAACCATTACAGGCACCATAACAGACACATCCGGCGCCCTGATCCCCGGCGCGAAGATCGCTCTGATCAATGTCGATACGGACACCCGGTCCGAAACAGTTGCAACGGGAACCGGTAACTACACAATCCCCGCGCTGGCCGCCGGAAACTACACTCTGCGTGTGGAACATGAGGGATTCAGTTCTTATGAGCAGACCGGCATCCGTGTTCAGGTCGCGGTAACCACGCGCGTCGATGTGATCCTTCAGGTCGGGCAAGCGAGTCAGTCGGTATCTGTCGCCGCCGAGTCATCGCTCCTGAAGACGGAAAGCGCCGAACAGTCGACAACGATCTCCGGCGACACCATCAACGATCT
>DASZUZ010000658.1:0-2226 GCA_035547415.1 Bryobacteraceae bacterium
CACATACTTTGCACTATAAAGTTGTTTTTGGGTGAAGGCAAGAGGAAACTCGCCGCGATTCGGTATCGTATGTGCTGGTAGGGGAAGCAAATGACAGACGAGGAACGCAGACTCATCGAGGGACTGGCTGACCGGATCCGGAACGCTCCGGCGCCGCAGATCGACCGGGACGCTGACGATCTGATTCGCCGGACGATCGGGGCGCGGCCGGACGCGCTGTACATCCTGACGCAGACCGCGCTGATTCAGGAAATGGCGCTGAATCAGGCCAAAGCGCAGATCGAAGATTTGAAACGACAATCCGCGCAACCGGGCGGCGGCAGTTTTCTCGGCGGCACGAATCAGCCGGCGCGGAACTGGGGAAGCGATACCCGGGTACAGCAACCGGGCGGATACCAGGGCAGCAGTTATCAGAGTTCGGCTCCGCCGCCCCAACCGCAATATGCTCCGCCGCAGTATGCGCAGCCGCAGTACGAGCCGCCGCCCCCATCTGCTCCGGCTGGCGGCAGGTTTTCCGGTTTTCTGCACAACGCGGCGCAGACGGCAGCGGGAGTCGTGGCGGGAGAAGTCGCGTTTTCGGCGCTCTCATCTCTATTTGGCCATCATGGCGGGGGTGGCTCGGGATTCTTCGGCGGAGGGGGGTATGGAGTATCGCCGGGTTCCGAGACGATCATCAACAACTATTACGAAGAAGATCGCGGGCGTGAAGGCGACCGGGGGTTCGACCGCGACAGCGATCTCGATCGCGGATTGAGTCCGGACCTCGAAGACCGGCGTTTCGCGGGCGACGATTCCGACACGCAGCAGGATTATCAGGACAATACGGATGTCGACGACGGCTCAGACGACTCGTTTGACGACGATTCATCATATGATGATGGATCGGACTCCAGCGACGTATGATCCATCGACTTCTCTTCACGCTCCTCGCCTGCTCGACCGCACTGTTCTGCCAGGCCACTCCGGACTGGCATCGTGAGTTCCCCGCGTTCAAAATCGCGGGGAACCTCTATTACGTCGGAACCGGTGACCTTGCGGTCTACCTGATCCACACACCGCAGGGGAATATCCTGATTAACTCCGATTTCAAGGAAGACGTGCCGGTCATCAAAAAGAGCATCGCGTCCCTGGGATTCCGGTACGAAGACACGAAGATCCTGCTGATCAGCCATGCGCACGGCGATCATGACGAAGCAACCGGCGTGATCCGGAAAGATACGGGCGCGAAGCTGATGGTGATGGACGCGGACGTGCCGGAAGAAGAGAGCACGAAAAAAGGCCGTCCCGGCGCGCACGTGGATCGCGTGCTGCACGACGGAGACACCGTTGAGCTGGGCGGTTCGAAGTGGGTGGCGCACCTCACGCCGGGTCACACGAAGGGCTGCACCACCTGGACGTCGCAGGTGGAGGACAACGGCCGCAAGCTGAACGTTGTCATCATCGGTAGTCCCAATGTGAATGCCGGGTATTATCTGGTGGGTAACAAGAACTACCCGGGAATCGCCGAGGATTACGTGAAAACGTTCACGGTTCTGAAAAGCCTGCCCTGCGATGTTTTCCTGGGCGCGCACGGCGCCTACTTCGGAATGAAGGCAAAATACGACCGGATGAAAGCGGGTGACGCGAACGCGTTCATCGATCCGGCGGGATACAAAGCATACGTCGCCGAGCGTGAGAAGACGTTCCGGGACGAGTGGGCTCGCCAGAAGCAGCACCCGGGATCGCCCAAGCAGTAGCGGTGCGTGCCCGCTGGTAACCTGAAAGTTCCCTCCTATGAGAGTTCTTATCAGCGTCACCGACAAGACTGGTGTGGCCGAGTTCGCCAGAGGGCTTGCTTCCCTTGGAGCCGACCTGATTTCGACGGGCGGTACGGCCCGCCTGCTGCGTGAATCGGGAATTCCCGTTCGCGATGTCAGCGAGGTCACCGGATTTCCGGAAATGCTGGATGGCCGGGTGAAAACGATGCACCCGAAGATCACGGGCGCGATTCTCGCGATTCGCGAGAATCCGGAGCACGCGGCGGCTTTGCGCGAGCACGGCATCGAACCGATCGACATGGTGGTGGTCAATCTTTATCAGTT
Organism: Bryobacteraceae bacterium; assembly: GCA_035547415.1. Taxonomy (GTDB): domain Bacteria; phylum Acidobacteriota; class Terriglobia; order Bryobacterales; family Bryobacteraceae; genus BOG-234. Next base: position 2,082 of record DASZUZ010000658.1, read on the forward strand.
CGAAAAGATCGCCGCCCGCGCCGACGCGTCGCTCGAGGATCTGATCGAGAACATCGACATCGGCGGGCCGACCATGATCCGCTCTGCCGCCAAGAACTGGCAGGACGTCGCGATCGTGACATCGCCCGCCGATTACGAACCGCTG
>DASZUZ010000659.1:0-8013 GCA_035547415.1 Bryobacteraceae bacterium
CAGGTCCTTTGGAGGCAGTTCGAGCTTGCGCTGGATGGGGAAGGGCGTGGGTGGTAAACGCTTCGCGTTGAGCAACGAGGCCCGGCGAGAAGGCTGATAAACGATGGGATGACCGACCCCGATGAGCAGCGGGCTGGACGACTTAAATACCGGCGCCCAGAAACGCTCGAATGCGGTATCTCTCACATCCCTGCCGGTCCACTTGGAAGCGGTGATCGCTCCGAAGGCAAGAATGGCCACGCAGACGGCCGCGACGATCCAGATCCGGTGCCGCTTCTTTGGCGCGGCAGGCGGTTCGGGCGCGGGCGGCGGGGCGACGATCTCTACGGTGGCCGGCGCTGCCGGAGTAGAGACGGCGCGCCCCGCTGCCGAATAACGGAATTCCGGCGCATATGAACCGGGCGGCAGATCGACCATGATCTGCGATGCCGCGCCTTCCGGCGTGACGTAGTACTGCGCCAGCCGCTTTCGAACCTCGCGCGCACCGACACGAACGATCGTGTCTTCTCCATTGGCGGCGGTGTCCGGGCTGCGTCCGAAAACATCGACCGCAATCGAACGGTCCTTCAGCGCCCCGGCGTCTCCCGCGAGGGCTTTCCGGCAGACGTACTCCAGAAACTGCTGGCAACGCTTGCTGCCGTGAAACACCGGACTTGCGAGGATGAGGCGCAACTGTACGCCGATTTCCTCTGCCGTTGGAGCGGGAGGGGACGAGTGTACGATCGCATCATCCTCGGCATGCGCAGCCGTTTTCATTGTTCACAACTCCCCAAAGCCGGTTCCTTTCATTCTGCAACCGCGTGTCGGGCCAGCGCAAGCACGTTTGTGTAAATCCTTCATTACATTGAGATTTACACGGTGTTTCACGGTGTATTCCGTTGAATTCAGGGCCCTTATCTTTATAAGCTCAATCCTGCTCAGGGGTTTCATCATTTACCTGATTTTTCCGTTTGAAGGACCGCGCCCTGTCGGCGCGGATTTCGCTTAGAAGGAGAGTTCCTGAATGAAACGGTTATTGACTCTAGTCACAACCGCTCTCATTTGCGCCTCGTACGCTTTTTCACAGAACGCAACAGGTACATTGGACGGCACGGTTACCGATCCTTCCAATGCGCCCATTGCCGGCGCCAATGTAGTCGTCGAAAACCAGGCAACCAACGTTCGCCTGAACCAGAAAACCACTTCGGACGGCAGGTTCTATCAACGATACCTGCAGCCCGGAACTTACACTCTTACCGTTGAACAGCCGGGATTCCAGAAGTATGTTCAGACCGGCATCGTTCTCGATATCGAACAGACCGTGACGCTTAAGGTCCCGATGCAGGTCGGAGACGTCGCAACGTCCGTCGAAGTGAGCGCCAACACCGCGCAGCTCGCGACGGAATCCTCCACGGTCGCCACGACGGTCAGCACCAAGTCGGTTCTCGACCTGCCGATCCAGGGACGCAGCCCGCTGTCGCTGACCACCCTGGTTCCCGGCGTGGTCCCCAGCGGCGGCTCCAGCAGCCCCTGGATCAGCGGCGGACGCAACGACTATAACGACGTCACGATCGACGGGACCTCCGTCATCGTGCCGGAGAATAACGTAAGCCACCTGCAGATCGGATACACCCCGATCCAGGACAGCGTTTCCGAAGTTTCCGTCGTGACCAACGCTCTCGCGCCGGAGTACGGCCGACCTGGTGGCGGTACGAGTAACATCTCCACCCGCAGCGGTACGAACGAGCCCCATTTCAGCCTCTTTGAATTCAACCGCAACAACATCTTCAACGCGAACAGCTGGTCCAACATCCGCGCCGGCGCTCCTCGTAACGTTGTCCGCTACAACCAGTTCGGCGGCACCGTCGGTGGGCCCGTCGTGATCCCGCACCTATACAACGGTCGTTCGAAGACGTTCTTCTTCATCGCGGAACAGAGCACGAGACAGCCGGGTACCTCGACCCCCACTTACAGCGTTCCGACCGAAGCCTGGAAATCGGGAAATTTCGCCGGTCTGACCAACGGCGCCGGTAACGGTGTCGGCCAGGCGATCACCATCTATGACCCGATGAACGTCAGCGGCAACGCCGCCTGCCCCGCGGCGCAGCCCCTCTGCTGGCGCGCGCCTTTCGCGGGCAATGTCATCCCGACCAGCCGGATCGATCCCGTTGCGGCGAAGCTGCTGGGATTCTTCCCGAACCCGAACAGCCCCGGAACCGTCACCAACCAGGCGCTGCAGACCAACAACTGGCACACGATCGGTTCGTCGAGCAGCCCGTCGGATCAGATCGACGTTCGCCTCGATCACAACTTCTCGGATCAGTTGCGCGTTTTCGGCCGCGGTTCCAACGTTTCCAGCTCCTACACTCCGTTCAATGCGTTCGGCAACCCGGGTACCCCGACCGGCACTGGCGACGGTCCGTCGGTTTCCTACAACCGCAACGTCACGCTCAACGCGATTTACACGCTCAATCCGACTACGGTTCTGAACTTCAACTATGGTTTCGCCCGCGATTCCTCAGTCCGGCAGCCGTTCTCCCAAGGAACCTGCCCGTCGACCATCGGTCTCCCCTCGAGCCTCGATTCCGTGGTGAACAACTGCGAATTCCCGCAGATCTCCATCAATGGCAATACAGCCGGGACGAGCGCGACCGGCGGCATCAATGGTTACGCCCTCGGTCAGGCTTCCTACACAACGCTGTACGACTTTCCCTACTCCCACATTCTGCGCGGCGATGTCACCAAGATCGCCGGCAAGCACACGCTCAAAATGGGCGCCACCTGGGAAAAGCTGTTCGTGAACTTCACCCAGCTCGGCAGCCCGGACGGGCAGTATTCCTTCGGCAGCGGCTTCACACAGCAGAACGCCTCCGCAGGCACCTCGACCACTCAGGGCAGCGGTCTCGCGACCTTCCTGCTGGGCCTTCCGAACAACAACGGCGGCGACCTGCAGTTCACCTATTCCGCCGCCACGGCCAGCACTTACTCCGGCGCGTACTTCCAGGACGACTGGAAAGTGACCCGGAAACTCACCCTCAACCTCGGCGTTCGCTATGACGTTGACACGCCCCGCACGGAGCGCTACAACCGTCTGAGCTACTTCGACCTCAATGCGCCTTCGCCGCTCCAGGGCCTGGTGCAGTCCAGCGCCGCTTGCCCGAACTGCGGCAATCTCAAGGGCGCGATGATGTTCGTCGGTAACCAGAATTCGGCTTACGGCCGTCACCAGACGCCGACCGATCTCAACAACTGGGCGCCGCGCGTCGGCTTCGCGTACAACATGTTTGAGAAGACCGTGATCCGCGGCGGATACGGTATCCTCTATGCTCCGTCTCTGCTGCAGGCCGCCGGCACCTCCGGAAGCTCCGGCACGGAAGGCTTCACGGGAAGCACCGCTCTGAACTCCACGCTGGATAACGGCACGAGCTTCGTGGCGACGCTCAGCAATCCGTTCCCGAACGGCGTCGTGAGGCCGCAGGGTGCGAAGAATGGTCCCATCAGCGGTACGCTGACGGACATCGGCGCGTCCATCGGCGACAGCTTCTTTATCGACTACGTCAACCCGGTTGTCCAGCAGTGGAACCTGACCGTGCAGCAGCAGGTGAAAGGCAACTGGATCGTCCAGGTCGGCTATCTCGGCAGCAAGGGACAGCACCTGCCGGACGGCGAAAGCAGCATGACCTACAACCAGCTGCCGGATTCCTACCTCTCCCTGGGTACCGGCCTGCTGGCGAACGTCGCCAACCCGTTCTACGGCGTCATCCAGAACCCCACGTCCCTCTATGCGGCTCCGACGATTCAGGCTCGCTACCTGCTCTCGGCCTATCCGCAGTACGCGGCCGTGAACGCTTTCCGTAAACCGCAGGCGAATTCGATCTACCATTCGTTTGTCGTTTCGGCGGAGCACCGCTACAACAACGGCTTCACGACCCTGGTCAGCTTCACGGGCGGCAAACTGCTCGATGACGCGTCGCAGGTCGTCAGCTACATCGGCCAGGCCGGTACGAAGCAGGATTTCTACTGCCGGAAGTGCGAAAAATCCGTCTCCGCGCAGGACATTTCCCGTCGTCTGGTGGCCAGCGCAACCTACGAGCTGCCCTTCGGCAAAGGCCGGCACTACTTCAACAGCATGCCGAAAGCGGCTGACTTTGTCCTGGGCGGCTGGCAGATGAACGGCATTGCCACCTTCCAGAACGGTATTCCTGTCGCCATCAGCAATGGCGGCAACAGCGCGAACATTGGCGCTCCTGGAATCCGTCCGACGGACAATGGCCAGAATCCGCAGAATACGGGCTCGATCGGCGACCGCCTGAACAATTACTTCTATCAGTCGGTCTTCTCGCAGACCCCGAACTATGCGTTCGGTAATGTGGGCCGGTTCCTGCCCAACGTGCGGCAGCCTGGCACTCACAACCTGGACTTCTCGGTGTTCAAGTCGTTCAAACCCATCGAGAAGATGGACCTGCAGTTCCGCGCCGAGGCTTACAACCTTACGAACTCCCCGACGTGGGGCGGTCTCGGTACCACGGTGAACAATCCTTCGACCTTCGGCATCATTACCAACAAGACTGGTAACCGTACGATGCAGCTGGCGCTGAGACTCACCTACTAAGGAGCAGTCCCTTGCGGCTTCCATCGCTTCCGTCACCACGAGGAAAGCGACGGAAGCCGCTTTTTTGTATATCCTGTATATCGGAAAATAAAGACATATGAAACGACGTCGTTTCGTTCAGGCACTTGCCGGCGCGCCGGCTGCGTCCGCGCTGCTCGCGCAGCAGCCCGGCGCGAATCAGTCCGCCCCAGGCATTCCGGTCAATCCCACGCGGGGCATCCAGCCTCCGGGAAGCGCGGCCGCGGAGGAACTCCCGAAACTGGAGCCTTCCTTCGCCGACGATGTCGCCGGTACCATCCCTCGCTTCTTCACTTCTCCGCAGATGGCGGCTCTCCGCAAACTCAGCGAAGTTCTTGAACCCCCCATGGCCGGCTCGCCCGGCGCGATCGCCGCGGGCGCTCCGGAATTTCTCGATTTTCTGATTGGCCAGTCGCCCGCGGACCGCCAGCAGGTTTATCGCGCCGGTCTGGACGGGCTGAATGCGCACGCGAAGAAGCAGTTCAACAAGAGCTTTGCCGACCTTGAGGCTTCGCAGACCGAAACTCTTCTCGCTTCGCTGAAACAGCCGTGGACTTTCGAGGAACCGGCCGATCCGGTCGCGCGTTTCCTGCGCGCCGCCAAAGCGGATCTCCGCACCGCGACCATGAACACCCGCGACTATACCGCCGGCGGACGGCGCTTCGCGGGCACGGGTCTGTACTGGTATCCGCTCGATTAACAAGGTGAACCCATGGCCGAAAAAGATTACGATGTTCTGATTATTGGTTCCGGCGCATCGGGTGGCATGGCCGCCCACGCGCTCACGCACAAAGGCGTGAAGTGCCTGATGCTCGACGCGGGGCCGCTGGTGGATTTCAATCGCGTGCGCCAGCAGAAGCACGCGTACGAGTTGCCCTACCGCGGTTTCGGCCAGCCTGGCCGCCTGCCGCACGTGGTGCAGGCCAACGAATTCAACGCGAATCAGTGGGTGGACGAAAAGGAAGTCCCCTACACCCACGACCCGAAGATGCCGTACAACTGGGTGCGCGTGCGCATGATCGGCGGCAAATCGCTGTTCTGGGCGCGCATGTCGTTCCGGTTGAGCGACTACGAGTTCAAAGCAAAAGACCATGACGGTTTCGGCGAGAACTGGCCCATCGATCACGCGGAACTCGCGCCGTTCTATTCGCGCGTCGAGCCGATTTTCCGCGTTTCCGGACGCAGGGAAGGACTGAAGCAACTCCCGGACGGCGAGTTCATCGAGGACACGTCTCCGTGGAGCGAATCGATGAACCGGTTTGTCGCGGCGGCGAAGCGCCAGGACATTCCCGTCACGAAGATGCGGCGCTCCATGGGGCGTGGACAATTCGCCAGTTCCTTCAACCTGCTGCTTCCGGACGCGATGGAGACGGGCAATCTGACGATTGTTCCGAATGCCGTGGTCCGCAACATCACCGTGGATAAGAACACGGGCCTGGTGAACGGCGCCAACTTTGTAGACCGTCACTCGAAGCGCGAAATGCACGTGAAGGCGCGCGTGGTGGTGGTGGGCGCGTCGTGTCTGGAAAGCACCCGCATTCTGCTGAATTCCGGCATTGCGAATTCGAGCGGCGCGCTCGGTCATTACCTGCACGATCAGACCTACATCACGCAGGGCGTCGTCGCGATCGATAAAACGAAAAACGGAAACGTGGGCGGCGGCTCCGGCGGTTACGTGCCTCGCTTCGTCAACCTGAAAAAGGGCAACGAAGAGGACTTCATCCGCGGTTACGCCTTCGATTTCAATCTCGCGGGCTCGCCCGATCCCAAGTACATACCGGCTTATGGCGCGGAACTCGAAAAAGCGGTCAGCGACTATCGGGGCAGAGCGGCATCGGTCACGATCATGGGCGAGGTTCTGCCGCGTTACGAAAACTTCGTGACCGTGGATAAGAACGTCGTCGACGCTTACGGAATCCCGGTGCTGCACTTCCAGTGCAAGTACACGGACAACGAAGCGAAGATGCTGAAGCACGCCATGAACAAGTTCGAAGAGCTGTGCCACGAGGCCCAGTTCGAGACGCTGGCGAAGCACGACAAGCCGTGGCCTCCCGGATACAGCATCCACGAACTCGGAACCTGCCGCATGGGCGACGATCCGAAGAAGAGCGTGCTGAACAAGTGGAACCAGAGCCACGACATCAAAAATCTCTTCGTGGTGGACGGCAGCAGTTTCGTGACGGGCGGATATCAGAATCCGACGATGACGATTCTGTCGCTTTCGATGCGGGCGTCTGAATATCTTGCGGACCAGATGAAGGCGCGGAATATTTAAAACCGGCCTGTTCCGCGGGGCAAGTGAAAGGGCGGGAGACACGGTGGCTGGCCGGGTCTCCCGCTTTTCTTATTTACCGTCGTTTTTCAGCAACTCCCACTTTTCGCCGAAGAATCCGGCGGCGGCGACTTTGCCGGCCCAGCGCTTATCGGGCGGTGACGTCACGTCGATGACCGCGTAATCGGGGAGTTCCGCCACCTGCCATGAATTACTCCCATAGGCCGACTCGCGGAACGTGAATCCGCTGTTCAGGACGACGTATTTCTTCGGATTGAGCGGATTGGGATAGATCATGACCGGCACATTGGTCGCGGCGGCAAACCGCCGGTCGCCCAGCACGATGCCGTCGGCGCTCCAGTGAATCGGCAGCTTATCGGCAATCCGCGCGAGCACTTTGTTGCTTTGCGGATCGCCCCAGAGGACCAGATTGCTCGACGCGATATCGGCGTCCGTGATCGCGCTGTCGTCCCTGACCTGCGCTTCGCCGCGGAACAGGCCGCGCCATTCGTGGATTGCCCGGTCCTGCTCGGATTTCACCCACTTGCCCACGGTCTCGTTCAGCGGCGTTCCGGTCGGCCGCACTATCACGAAACTGTCCATGAAGGCGTCGTCGATGGGCCCCTGCAGATCGTGCCGTTTGCGGAGAGCATTGGAATCCTCCGCGGCCAGGGCCCATTTGCCCGCTGTCTTTTGAAAGTGCGCGGTCCACGAGCCATCGGTCAGCGGACCCGGAACCGTCAGGCTCTGTCCGTCGAGATCGACCGTAATCTTCGCAGCCGGATTCAGCAGGGACGCGGCCGTTCCCATCTCGAAGCTGAGCGCCGCGACATTCTGCGTTTTCGCTTTCACGGTGTGATCGCCCTCGACGCTCGCATCCACGCGCGCGCGGTCCCAATGCTTTTCGAGGCCGTCCACCACCACCCAGCGCATGCGGTTGTACTTCAGGGTCCACGTGGTGAAGCGGATCTCGCGCGGCCAGGGATTGCGGCCTTTGGCGGCGATGGCGTCGATCATCCGGCTGATTTCCACTTTCGCCGCGGGTGTGTAGGCGTGACCGATGTGCTCACCCCACACGCGCGAGAGCGTCAGCCCCTCGGCTTCCATGTTGCGCGCCATGATGTCGGCCGCC
>DASZUZ010000660.1:0-2635 GCA_035547415.1 Bryobacteraceae bacterium
GGCAAGGTGGATGCCTTCCGCACCGACGCCCCGGGCGCCAATGGCTCGCTGGTCGATCCGCAAGGGCGCGTTCTCGTTTGCGAAGCGGGCGGACGGCGCGTCACGAGGACCGAAAAAGATGGAACGCTCACCGTCCTGGCCGACAGCTACGAAGGCCACAAACTGAACTCGCCGAACGATCTCGCTCTCGATTCGAAGGGCCGCATTTACTTCACGGATCCGCGGTACGGACGCATGGACACGATGGAAATCCGTGACGGGGCGGGGCAGTTGGTCGAGGGCGTCTACCGCATCGATGCGCCGGGTAAGATCACGAGGATTATCACCCACGAGGTGGAACGGCCGAATGGAATCCTCGTATCTCCGGACGACAAGTATCTGTACGTCGCGGACAATTACAACAACCGCATGGGCGGCGCAAGGAAGCTGTATCGCTTCAATCTCAAACCGGATGGAACTATCGATCCCGCCAGCCGCAAGCTGATTTTCGACTGGAAATCGGCCCGTGGACCGGACGGATTTAAAATGGACCGCGAAGGGCGCTTCTACGTTGCGGCGGGGTTGAACAAGCCGAGTAAGTTCGAAACGGCCGATGAATTCAAAGGTGGCGTATACATTCTCTCCCCCGCCGGCAAGTTACTCGAGTTTGTCCCTTTTGAGAAGGACGAGGTGACGAACTGCGCCTTCGGTGGGCCGGATCTGAAGACGCTGTTCGTAACGGCGGGCGGACAGTTGTGGAGCGTGCCGGTGAAGACACCGGGTCGGATCAGCGCAAAGCGTTGAGCCGGTTCGTTCACTCCCACCGCAACGCTTCGCTCGGATCGATTCGGGCGGACTTTCTGGCCGGCGCAAAGCTGGCGGCGAATCCGGCCGCCAGCAGGATCGCGAGAGCCGCGCCATAAGCCAGAGGGTCGTCCGGCGCTACTCCATAGAGGAACCGCCGGATTACCTGCCCGGCGAGCGCTGACAACCCGAATCCGGCGGCAAGTCCCCAAACGACGCCGCGCGCATTTCCGCGCAGCACGAACCGCACAACCTCGCCCGGATGCGCGCCCAGCGCCATTCTGACGCCCAGTTCGCGACGGCGTTGTTCCACCGAGTAAGAAACAACGCCGTAAACACCCACGGCGGCGAGCAACAGAGCCAGCAGACCGAGCGCCCCGGCTATTTCGGCCCCCAATCTCGCGGGGCCGAGCCATTTCTCCAGTTGAGTGGAAAGATCCCTCACTTCCACGGTCGCTCTCGGTTCCGCGGCGAAAATAATGCCCTTCAGCGTATGCGACCAGTTCTTCGCTTCGCCGCGTACCAGAACGTTGGCGGGGTCGCCGCCCTGAAACGGAAGAAAGAGGAGTGGCTGTACCTCTCCAATCCCGTTGATCTCCGCATCGCGGACAACGCCGATGATTTCTTCCGGCTTGCCGTTCACCATCGCGATCCGGCCCACGGGGTTTCCGTTCGGCCAATACCGCCGCACGGCCGCCTCGTTCGCCATGACTACATTGCGCGCGCGGTCGTCGCCGGTAAACTTGCGACCGGCGAGGACGGGAATCGAGAGCACATCGAAATACGCCCCATTGACGAACTGCAGCAGAATCGGCTCGGCGGGCTTGCCATCGCGCTGCAGCGATGTCACGTTGTGTGCTCTTGAAAGCGGGGGCATCGCGCAGAACCCGACCTGCCGGCCGCCCGCAGCCGCGGTAATCCTGCTTTCGAGGGAGACAAAGAACTCCCGCCAGCGCGCGCCGTTGTAGTGATTGATCGGCAGATCGACCGAGGCCATTGTCACGCCGTTCACCCGAAAGCCGGGATCGTGGTTCTGCGCGGTGGAGAGTCCTCTTGCCATCAGCCCGGCGATCACCAGCAGCAACGTGCTGATGGCCACCTGGGCGCCCAGCAGCGCGGAGCGCAATGGAAACCGGAATCCTGTCTGGCGCGCCTGATGTTGAATCGCGTGGTGGATCCCCGCTTTCGTCACCCGCAGGGCAGGCGCCAGCCCGAACGCCACTGCCGATACGAAGGCCAGGCCGGCCGAACACGTGAGCACCCTCCAGTCCGGCGCGAGATAAAGAAAGCCCGGCGCCGCCCCGACCTGGCCAATGACAACCCGGGGCAGGATAGCCGCGACCCCTGTCGCCAGCAGACTTGCAATCCCGGCGAGCAGGAAGCCTTCTGTGAGAAGTTGGCGCACCACGCGACCGCGGCTCGCTCCGAGCGCCAGCCGGACGCCGATTTCGCTTTGCCTGGCGGTTCCCCTGGCCAGCAAAAGGTTGCTGACGTTCGCGCAGGCAAGCAGCAGAATCGCGAGGACGGCCGAAACGAGCAGTCCGAATGCGGAGAGGATCTGTGCCTTCTTCGCGTCGGGCCGTGCGAGAACCGACGTGCCGGTCGCAATCACACGATGTGGGGGCTGCCGGAATTGCGCCTCGAACCGGGCGGACAGCGTGGTCAGTTCAGCCGTGGCCTGGTCGCGCGTAACGCCCGGCGCAAGACGGCCGCTCACATCGGAACAACAATAGTGCGGTTCGGTCAGGATCCGCTGAAATACCGGGACGCCGGGATGGGCGGCTACAAGCGCTGGGAGAGGAACCCACAGATCGTATGCCGTTTGAGCGATCCCGGTGAATTCTTCGCTCGC
>DASZUZ010000661.1:0-2019 GCA_035547415.1 Bryobacteraceae bacterium
ACCGGATGGATCCACCTGGTCCACCATCAGGCCCTGTGTGTTCCGCGGCAGGCCGATCTGGTCCGCGAGTTCCGGCCTCATCGGCTCAACGGCGATGCCAAGCTGGCCGCCCGTTCCCTGGTTGTCGTTGCCGCCGCCTCCCTGTTCCGATGCCGCCTGACTCACATTGAATTCGCCGAGTTTTACCTTGAGTTGCTGCTGCTGCCCGCCCCGAAGGATGGTCAGGTTCACATCGCTGCCGGGAGGCGTCGACGCAACCTTATTCCGAAGCGTATTCACATCGTTGATCGCCGTCCCGTTCAGTTCGAGGATCACGTCGCCGGATTTCAGTCCCGCGTGATCGGCCGGTCCGCCGGGTCTCACCTGATTCACGAGAACGCCTTTCACGTCCTTCATGCCGAGGCTCGCGGCAAGATCCGAGTTGATGTACTGAACCGTGACGCCCAACTGACCGCGCGAGACTTTCCCTTTCGAAATCAGTTGCTCCATCACATTCTTCGCCATGTTCGAGGGAATTGCGAAACCGATCCCGATATTTCCACCGGAGGGCGACAGAATCTGCGAGTTAATGCCGATCAGTTCGCCCGCGGTATTTACGAGCGCGCCGCCGGAGTTTCCCTTATTGATCGGTGCGTCCGTCTGCAGAAAATCCTCGAAGCTGCCGTCACTCAGTTCCGTCTGCCTTCCCTTCGCGCTGATGATTCCCGAGGTAACGGTTTCGCCGATCCCCAGCGGATTGCCAACCGCCAGGCAGATATCCCCGACCCGAACCTTATCGGAATCGCCCGGCGCGAGCACCGGCAGATTGCTGGCGTCAATCTTGAGGACCGCGAGATCGCTGGGTTTATCCGCGCCGACCAGTTTCGCTTTGAACGTGCGCCGGTCCGCCAGATCGACCGTGATGTCCTCGGCGCCATCGATGACGTGATCGTTCGTCAGAATGTGCCCGTCGGCGCGCACCAGCACGCCGGATCCCAACGCGCTTTCCCGCTGCATGGGGGCGTTGCGGGGCATGCGCCGCGGACTCGGCTGGCCACCGCCACCGAAGAACCAGTCGAAGAAGGAGCCGCCATCCTCGCCGCCGCCGAACGGAAATTGCTGCGGCGCTCGTACACGTTTCGAGGAATGGACGGTAACTACCGCCGGTGCGACCCGATCGACGACGTCGCCATACGACTGCACAGTCCCCGACGGTGAAATCTTGCCCGAAACCGGCTGCATCGGGCTGGTTCTTCCCGAGGACGCATCCTGCATCGACGAATTCGTGGCGCGGGGCTGTTGGGGCCGGCACGAAAGAATCGATCCAAAAGAAATGACGGACAGAAACACGATGGCTTTTTGCATACTGATCCCGATACCGGAGAGCAGCACTTAGGAGACCAGCGTTCAATGGGTTCTCTTCGACGCGCCGGAAGGTCGGAAACGGAATGCGAATCACGGAAACCGGGCGAACAGGTGATGTGCGATATCGTAGATGGCGGTTCCAACAAAAATGAAATTCGCATTCCCCGTGATCTTTGCCTGCGCGGCCGCCGCGTTCGCTCAGACTTCGCCTGCGCCACAGGCCCGGCCCGCCGCTCAGCCGCAGGGACCCAATCCCGATAGCCATTACCAGCTTGGTCCGGACTCGCTCCCGCAGGAGGGCGTTCCAAAGGGCGAAATGCGAGGACCGTTTACTCTGCCGAGTCAGGCTTTCCCTGGCACATCGCACACGTACTGGGTTTACGTGCCGGCTCAATACAATCCCTCCGTGCCGGCCAGTCTCATGATCTTCCAGGATGGTCAGGCGTTCATGGCGCCGGAAGGGGACGCCCGCGCGCAGAACGTGATGGATAACCTCATCTACCGGCGCGAGATTCCGGTGATGATCGGTGTGTTCATCAATCCCGGCAGGCGGCCCGATCAGCCGGAACCGAACCTGAAAGAATGGGGCGATCGCACGACCAACCGGCCGACCGAATATAACGTCATCGATGACAAGTACCCGCGCGTCATCGTCGACGAACTGCTGCCGGTGCT
>DASZUZ010000662.1:0-2583 GCA_035547415.1 Bryobacteraceae bacterium
GCTTTAACACCGGGAGATAAATCGCCTGGGTGACCCGTGAAATCGGATTGCTCGATTCCGGACGCAGCTTTCCGCGAATGAAGAGCGTCATCAACACCGGCACCAGAGTGATTGCCAGGATGGAGGAGAAGCCCACCGCGAGAGTCTTGGTCCACGCCAGCGGGCGGAACATCCGCCCTTCCTGCGCTTCCAGCAGGAACACCGGCAGGAAGGATACGACGATGATTAGTAGCGAAAAAAATATGGCAGGCGCCACCTGCTTCGCCGCATTAAGCAGGATTCGTGTCCGTTCGCGCGAGGTCATGGCGTCCCCGCCCTCAGCCTGCTGAGCGTCGGAAAGATGCCGGTAGCCGTTCTCGACCATCACGATCGCCGCATCGACCAGGACACCGATGGCCAGCGCGATACCCCCCAGCGACATGATGTTTGAGCTGACTTGTAAGTAGTACATCGGAAGAAACGCACCGATCACGGCGATAGGCAAAGTCAGAATCGGGATGAATGCCGAGCGGAAATGGAACAGAAAAACGATGATGACGAGGCTGACGATGATTGCCTCCTCAACAAGGTCGCGCTGGAGCGTCGCAATTGAGTCGCGGATGAGCCCGGAGCGATCATAGCCCGTCACGATCTCGACACCGGACGGCAATGACCCCGAAATGTCCCGTAGCTTTTTCTTCACGCCTGAGATCACGTTCAGCGCGTTCAATCCATACCGCATAACGACGACGCCCGCAACGGTTTCGCCCGTGCCGTTCCACTCCGCGACGCCCTGCCGGATATCAGGTCCGAACGCGACGCTGCCGAGATCACGAACCAGCACGGGCGTGCCGTTTTTGTTCCCTACCGGTACCGTCTCCAGATCGCTCAGCGATTTCAGATAACCCATTCCCCGGATCATGTACTCCGCGCCGCCCAGTTCGATCAGCCGGCCGCCCACCTCATTCGTGCTGTCCCGAACGCGGTCTATGACCATTGAGAGCGGGATGTTGTAAGCGCGAAGCTTGTTCGGATCGAGCCTGACCTGATACTGGCGCACGAAGCCACCAAGGGTCGCCACTTCCGCCACTCCGGGAACGGACTCCAACTGGTAGCGAAGGAACCAGTCCTGAAGACTGCGGAGATCGGCCAGGCTGTAACGATGGTTGTGATCGACGATGGCGTATTCGTATACCCACCCGGCTCCTGTAGCATCCGGACCGATGGTAGGATGAACGCCCGTAGGCAGGCGCCCTTCGATCTGCTGCATGTATTCGAGCACGCGTGAACGCGCCCAATAGAGATCCGTCCCGTCTTCAAACACGACGAAGACATACGAATCGCCGAACATTGTCTGGGCGCGCACGGCTTTCACCTGCGGCGCCGCAAGCAGTGAAGTGACGATCGGGTAAGTAACCTGATCCTCGATGATGTTGGGAGGCTCGCCATTCCACGGAGTGTGGACAATGACCTGAACATCAGAGATGTCCGGCAATGCGTCAAGCGGTATGCGACTGATTGCCCAAATTCCCGCCAGCACAAGGCCGAGTGTCCCCGTGAATACGAGGAAGCGGTTGCGAGCGCACCAGTCGATCCAGCGTGCGATCATTTGCCATCCGCCGAGACGTCGAGCTGCTTTTGTACCAGCGTCTGGCCGTCCTTCGTGGCGAGCACAGTGACTTGCCATGTGCCCCCCATCTGTACCTGGCCCGGACCTTCATACATGCCCCCGCCTTTGTCATTCAGAGTGGCAACGGTCCGCATGGCCGCCATCCCCATCGCCGGCATCGCGGCCATGAAATACGTGACGGTCACCTGCGCGCCGGTAACCGGTGCGCCGTTAGCTCCGGTCAGCTTCACACGAAATACGTTGTTCCCCGCACGCGGTGGTGACGGCGTACTGGAGTAGTCCATCGAAATCTGGACCGCCGGAGCGTTCGGCGTATTCATGGCTGCCGCCGCTCCCGCGCCCGGCGGTGGTGGAGCGAACGAACCCATTGCGGCCTGAAGCTGGCTTTCGGAATCGATCAGGAAATTCGCGGAGGTTACGATGTGTTCCCCCGCTTTCAGCCCTTTCAGAACGACGAGATCATCTCCCGCCCGATCGCCGGTCTCGACTTCCCGCGGCTCGAAATAACCACCGCCGCGATCTACAAAGGCGATCTGCCGGGTTCCCGATTGAAATATTCCGGAGGCCGGAATCGTCAGCTGCCGTCCCATCGGGGCGTCGAGGTTGACGTTGACGAACATTCCGGGCGAGAGCTGACTCCGGGGATTTGCAATTTCGAGTCGCACCTTGAGCGTGCGCGTCGTCTCGTCTACCTGAGGCTGGATGAAACTAACGCGTCCCGGGAACGAGCGTCCGGGCCAGGCGTCGGTTGTGACGGTGGCTGGATCGCCGACCTTGACCCGCGCGATGTCACTCTGGAAGACCTGTGCGTAGACCCAGACCGTTGAAAGATCGGCTATCGTATATAGTTTCGTCCCGGGCTGCACATAAGCCGTCGCGAAGGCATTCCTTTCCGTGATCACGCCACTGACAGGGGAATCGATTTCAACTTCCTTCGGGACACCACCCCCGGCTTCAAGTTGAGCGAGGTCGCG
>DASZUZ010000663.1:0-4283 GCA_035547415.1 Bryobacteraceae bacterium
CCGAACCGGAAGAGTGTCTGGTCGTCGGCGATTCCGCGGCGGATATGGAAGCCGGACGCCGCGCGGGAGTAAAGATCTGCGCGGTCCGTTATGGCTACGGAAAACCAGAGGATCTGGCGCGATGGGAGCCGGATTACTGGATCGACGACCTGCGCGAACTCACGTAAGCCGGCTTCCCGAAAAACGCCTTTCTTCAGGCCAGTTTGATCTTCAGCATCGTATAGGAGTGCGGCGCGAAGGTCTGCGTCAGCTTCGTTCCCTGCGCACGCGCACTCCGCTCCACTGTCTTCACCTTCGTGGATCCGAAATCGTTTTCGGCCTTGATATCGGGACCGTTCACCTCAGAGATTGCCACCGGACCGGCGAACCGCTTGTCCTCCAGATCGATGTCCGCCGTGAGCGCCTGGTCGTGATGGCGGTTCACGACGTTCAGCACGAGAGTATCGCCGTTCAGCGCCGCCGACGTGTCCAGATAACGGACAGGACCGAAGCGGCGGCTTGTGTAGGTGGGCGAGTCGACGAAGAGATCGAGCGACTTGCCGCGCGTATTGTTCGCGAATAGCTGCAGAGGGTAGTAGATGGTCTGCAGGAACATGCCTTCGTCGTTGGTGAACATCGGCGCGATCACGTTGACGAGCTGCGCCATATTGGCGATTTTCACGATGTGCGAATTATTGACGAAGGTATTCAGGAACGTCGCGACGACGAGAGCGTCTTCGAGGTTATAGCGCTCTTCGAGAATTCGCCGGCCGCGTTCCTTTGAACCGCGCGCGCGATACCAGACGTTCCACTCGTCCCAGGCGATGTAGATTTTACGGTCGGCCGGTTCACCCGAAAGCGCGTTGCGGATGGTGCCCTCTGCCGTCTTGATGCGATCGTCGAGTTCGAGTGAACTCGCCAGGAATTCAGAGAAATTGTTGTCGCGATTGCCGACATAGAGATGGAGCGAAAGATAGTCGGCATGACGCTTGAGGTATTCGAGGACGGTCCGGTTCCAGCCGGTCCAGTCCGAGCCGGCGCCGTAGTTGGATGAACCCGCGGCAATCAGCTTGATGTTCGGGTCTGTCCACTTCATCAGCTTGGCGGCTTCGAGCGCGAATTTGCCGTAATCTTCGGCGCTGCGGTGGCCCATCTGCCAGGGACCGTCCATCTCGTTGCCGAGGCCCCAGTACGTTACTTTCCAGGGCTGCTGCCGGCCGTTCTGCTTGCGGAGTCGGGTCATCGCCGTGTCTTCCGCGGAGTTGCAGTACTCGACCCACTGCTGCGCTTCCTCCCAGGTTCCGGTTCCGAGGTTGGCGCAGATATACGGCTCGGTTCCCAGGCGCGAAGCATAGTCCAGGAACTCGTGGGTCCCGAAGCGGTTGCTCTCCACGGTGCCCCACGCCATTTCCAGGCGAGGCGGCCGCTTGTCGCGGGGACCGATTCCGTCTTTCCAGTGGTAGTTCGAAGAGAAATTGCCGCCGGGCCAGCGCAGCAGGCCGATGTTCAGGTTCTTCGCGCCTTCGAAGACGTCTTTGCGGTAACCGCTTGCGTCGGAAAGTTTCGATCCTTCCTCGAAGACGCCGCCATCCACGCACCTTCCCAGGTGCTCGACGAAGTTTCCATACAACTTCGGGTCAATGTCGCCGATGACTCGCTCCGTATCGATTTTGATGCGGGCCGGTTTTTGGGTCGATTGGGCTTGGGCTACGAGGGGCGCGGCGGCGAGCAGCGATTTGGAAAACGATCGTCGGGAGAGCATGAAGGGGCTTTGTAAGCGCTTGCTTTCTTTCAGGGAGCAACTATATCACAGGTGCTGCCCGCGCTATGCCAGCCTGCTATGTGCTCGATCGCGGTGACGTCGTCCACCGAAAGTTCGAGCCGGTCACTCCCCAAATCCTGCGCCATATGTTCGGGATTCGAGGTGCCGGTCAGCGCGATGATTCCCACCGCCCGCGCGAACCCGAAGATGACTTGGGCGGGAGTGCTCTGCGTGCGGGTGGCGAGTTCCGCAATGAATGGACTCGCGAGTACGTCGCGGTTGGCGGTCAGCAAAGAAAACCCCTGATAGCCGATGTTCCGTGCTTCGCAAAACAGCCGGACGTCACGATCCCACCCAAATCGGGCGAAGCAGCGATTCTGGACGAATGCGGGGCCCTCGCCGTGTGAGGCGTCCAACTGCTCGAGATGCCGCAGGGAGACGTTGCTGACGCCCACGGCGCACGTACGTCCCGCTGTCTTTTCCCGAAGTAGCGCCTCCCATACTTCGGCATCGGTGTCCGTCCATTCGTCAATAGACGAAGGCGCATGCAGCAGAAGGCTGTCCACGTAATCGGCGCCGAGATGTTCGAGAGAACTCGAAAGCGACTGATTGACCTGAACCGGGAGCCGCGCCGAGGGATCGTAGGGCAGGCGGTGATCCTGCCCGCGCCGGTATGTGAATTTCGTCTGCAGGAAAAGGTCCTGGCGCTTCACGATGCCCGCGCGATATGCCGCCGCGATGCCTTCGCCCGCCGCGGCTTCGAAATAATGTTTGCGCTGGTTCGCCGTATCGATGGCGCGGAACCCTGCCCGAAGCGCCGATTCCGTGAGGGCGGCGGTACGATCCTCCTTCCACGCCGTGCCGTAAAACAAGCCGGGCGCCGGCGCATGCCCGTTCGCTGACGTCACGCGGAGGGGCGTCCCGTGAGGCTTTGCAAAGTGGAGAAACGAAGGATCTGTCCGCGCATGCCACGACGAAATATAGCGCATCGCGGGCGCGCATCAGCCCGTGCGAACGCGGAAAAACGCATCCGCGCTGGTTCTGCTACCCTGAAAGCAGCAATTGCTGTTCTGCCGTGTCTTTTCCTTCCATCGAGAATCAACCCGAGCAGCAGGCCCAGCCAAAGAAAATTCAACTGCGGGACGATCCCAGCTTTGCCTCGGCGAAGATGGCCGCGTTCCAGTATGTCGCGGTCGCTGTCTTTCTTTTTCTCGTAACGGGTTTCTGGGAACTCCAGATCAAGAGCCCGGAGATCTATAACGAACGGGCCGAACGGAACCGGATCAAGGCGCTCCCGATCGTCGCGCCACGGGGCAAGATTCTCGATCGCGACGGACGGGTCATTGTCGACAATCACTCCACGTGGAGTCTGATTCTGTCCCGGGAAAACCTGCGGCAGGAGCATCTGCGCGAGATCGCGGACGGGCTTCATCTCGACTATGACGATCTGGTCAAAAAGGTCAATCGTTTCCGGAATCGGCCAAAATATGAACCGATCATTATCAAGGAAGAACTGACTCCGGCCGATCTTGCGTTTGTGGATTCGCATCGCGATTCGGAAACCTTTCCGGAGATGGAACTGATCGAGTCGCAGCGGCGACTGTACCCGGAAAACGGTATTCTGGCGCACGTGCTCGGGTATACGGGTGAAATCAGCGAATCCGAACTGGACAATCCCGATTACGCGAAATTCAACCAGGGACAGATTATCGGGAAAACCGGCATCGAGAAACAATACAACGACTGGCTGATGGGCGTGGATGGCGAACGCCAGTCGATTGTGGACAATCTCGGCAAAGAACGGCAAGTTCTGGGAATCAAAGAAGCGACGCCGGGCAAGAACCTGCAACTGTCCATCGATCTCGATCTCCAGGTGGTAGCGGAACTGGCGCTGGGTGGCCGGCGCGGCTCGCTGGTGGCGCTGAATCCGAACAATGGCGAGATTCTCGCCATGGCGTCACACCCGACGTTCGATCCCAACAAGTTCGCGGTCCGCATCAAATCGGCGGACTGGAAGGAAATCACCAGAGATCCCGGCAATCCGCTGCTGAATCGCTCGATTCAGGCGCAATGGGCTCCGGGCTCGACATTCAAACCGCTTGTTGCGCTGGCGGGTCTCGAAGGCGGCAGCATCGACGAAAATACGACGTTCAACTGCCCGGGCGGCCAGTCATTTTACGGTCACTATTACGCGTGCTGGGGGGTGCACGGCTCGGTCTCGCTGCACAAGGGCATCGCGCAGTCGTGCGATTCCTATTTCTACAACGTGGGTAACAAAGCCGGTATCGACAACATCGCGTTCTATGCGCACCAGGCCGGACTGGGCGCAAGAAGCGGCATCGATCTTCCGAACGAGGCGGCCGGGATTGTGCCATCGACGGAGTGGAAATTGCGGAACTTCCGTCAGAAGTGGTTCGCCGGTGAGACGATTTCGGTTTCCATCGGGCAGGGCGCTTTGACCGTGACGCCGCTGCAACTGGCCCGCGCCATCGGCGGGCTCGCGGTGGGCGGCGTGTGGCACGTACCTCACCTGCTCCTGTCT
>DASZUZ010000664.1:0-1529 GCA_035547415.1 Bryobacteraceae bacterium
AGGACTACATTGCCGGGAGGCAGGCAATCATGGAAGCGCAACGAACAGGGGCGTACTGCCAAACGATTCGGAAAATCGGTCGCGAAACTGAAAACGGGTGAGAAAATCCGGCTCACCGAAACTGCTTTGGAAGCCCTCTCCGGAGCATTCTTCGGAGTGACGGAAATTCGGTTCGTCTCTCCGAAAGGTCGTGGCTAGTTCGCGGCCCGATGTTCCTGCGCGAACTTCCCCCATTTTGCGGAGAGCGCCGGATCCGACTTCACGCCCGCACCGCCCCGGTAAACCATGGACAGGCTCTGGGCAGCCAGCACGTGGCCGCCTTCCGCGGCCTTCAGCCACCACTTCGCGGCTTCAGGGTAGTTCTGATCCACGCCCTTGCCGATCGCATACAACATTCCGACCATTGCTTCGGCCGGAGTGTAGCCCATCTCAGCGGCCTTGAGTGTGTTGTTGAACATCGTCACCGGATCCTTCGATGATCCACCTTCGCAATAGAGTTTCACGGCCTCGGAGCCTGCCTCGCCGCCGGCGCATACGTTGTAATCGTTGTGATAATCGTTCGCCTTTGACGTGACAGCCGCGAGCCAGTGCTGCCAGCCGCCGGCCGGTTCCTTCTGTTCCGGGCGGCCCAGATCGCCACGGAATTCCGGATCGCGCACGGTGGCGA
The DNA here is from genome assembly GCA_035547415.1 of Bryobacteraceae bacterium. Taxonomy (GTDB): domain Bacteria; phylum Acidobacteriota; class Terriglobia; order Bryobacterales; family Bryobacteraceae; genus BOG-234. The sequence continues at coordinate 668 of DASZUZ010000664.1, forward strand.
GCAGATTCGCCGCCATCGTCCGCAGTTCTTCATTCTGGTCGGTCAGAAGCGTCACGAGAGCTTTGAAATACTCGGGATCCTGACGCATGCCGTGAATCTGCAGCCGAATCGCGTATGCAATGGCATCCACGGCATGTTCGCGATCTTCCGCCTGCCGGGCCGGGTCCACCGCGAATTCCACCAGCGCCTTCCGCGATGCGGCGGAGCGCCAGTTGGCGTTGAGAGCCAGCGCGTGGAAGGCCGCGCGGCGGACTTCGGGAGAGTTATCGTTCAGCAACTGTCCCACGGCGGCCATGGTGGGCTCGTCAAAGATCGCATGTGCGCACGTTTCCGCCGCCGCCGCGCGAACAGCGACATCGGGTGACGAAATCAGTTTGCGGATCACCACGCCGGCCGGGCTTCCGCCGACAAGAGCGAGATTCCCATAATAGCCATCGGAATTGATCTTCGGCCTGGCCAACAGAGATTCTTCTTCCTTCGAGAGCGGCAGATTTTTGTTGCGCAGGCGCGTGGCCCAGGCGATCGCATCTTCGTTGCTGGCCGGATGATACGTGCGCGCGCCGAGGTCATCGAACTCGCGATAGATCACGTGATAACCCTTGGCGAGCGCGCGCTGATACGCATCGCGAACGGTCGTGAGGTGATAAGAGAGATCGCGCAACCCGAGCACCATATAGAGTTCGGGCGCGTGGTTCTCGTAATCGATCGCCGCTTTCGTCTCCGACGGCATGCGCCAGAATCCCCAGCTGTAGCCGATGCTGGCCGTGACCAGACTCGGGTGCAGCATGGTGAACTCGGCCGAGATTTTCGAACCCTCGCCTTTGCCGTACATGTACACGCGGCGCGGATTCACCGGATACGT
>DASZUZ010000665.1:0-3779 GCA_035547415.1 Bryobacteraceae bacterium
TCGGCGTATGACACAACGCGCATCCGATCTGCGCGAATATCTGACTGCCTCGTTGCGCGGAAGGGTCTCCCGGCGGCGCGGGATCGGCCGGAGCCAGAAACCGCATGAACGTCGTGAATGCCGCGAGATCGCTCATTCCCGCGAGCGTGTTCGTATTCGCCGGCTTCGGTCGATCCTCCGGCGTCAGGTTAAACACGCATCCCGGGGTTTCGTCCCGTTCTGTTGGAAACAGGTCGTTCGTCACTCCCTGCTCCACGTTGTAAGCCTCGCCCGCGAACATCAGCAGCGATTTGTTCTGCGCCTTCCAGCCGAAACGTGTAATCGTTCCGTCGCTCGCGCTTCGGTTCACCCGTCCGCGAATCCCCAAAGCGGCTTTCTGTTGCCCGTTGGCGGCGAGATTCGCCAGAATCGTGGAATCGGGAATAGCTTCGATGAGTCCCGCTCCATAAACCGGAGTGGGGATCCGGAACGACGCATTATTCTGAGCCACTGCCGCCGCGAAGTCCGGCTGCGCGATCCGGCAGTTGCCGGCGTCCGAACGCCCCGTAATCACGAACAAATCGTGAACGCCTCCATCGGGCGAGCCATCCGGATTTCGCTGGAACCGCACCACGCGCACCGGACCGTTCTGCTGAATGAAAGCAGGAACCGTATTCTGTGCCCCGAACGCAGTCGCGGCCGCGATCTGCGGATTGACCTGCGGGCTCGTGCCGCCCGCGGTCGGCTGCGCGTGGCACCCCGCGCACCCATTCAGGTTGAAGCGCGGCCCGAGCCCCGATCCGGGTGCGCCGGGCTGTGCGCCGGAGACCGACGTCATCTCGCGAAACCGGCGCGCGCCTTCGTTAAACAGCGCGAATTCATTCGCGTTGAGGCCTGGCAGCGGTCTGCCGGCATTCGGTGGGCCGTTGCGCGGACCGGGATCCGTTTGCGCCTGCGCAATCTGCCCGGCCATCAGTCCGGCGGTAAGAAGCAGCGTTGAGTACCTGGACTTAACCATATGCAGCTACTTCAGCAGCCGAACGTAAAGGGCTTGTGCGCAAACACGGAAAAACTGTAAAGCTACGGTAAATCCTGATCCGGAGGCGTTCCGAATGGGCTATTAATTGAAATTCCGCATCATGAGCCCGCTGAATACCCGTCTGCTTCTGGTGGATGATGACCTGAAACTCTGCCGCCTCGTGCGCGAATATCTGGAACCGCTCGGCTACGCCGTTTCCACCGCGCATACCGGCCCTGAGGGTCTCGAGATGGCGGTGAACGGAACCTTCGACGCCGTCATTCTCGATGTCATGCTGCCTCGCCTCGATGGCTTCGAAGTGCTCCGGTTGCTTCGCGCGAAGTCGAATGTCCCCGTGCTCATGCTGACCGGTCTCGGCGAGGAGGCCGACCGCATCGTCGGCCTCGAGATCGGCGCGGACGATTACCTGCCGAAGACTTTCTCGACCCGTGAACTCCTGGCGCGCCTGCGCGCCGTGATTCGAAGATCGCGCATCGCCGCGTCGCTGAAGCAGGACGATCGCGAGCCGCCCGTCGTCGTCGGAGATCTGCGCATCCATCCCGAGTCCCGTGAAGCCTGGATAGCCGGTCAGGCGCTCGCGCTCACGGCGGTCGAATTCGACCTCCTGCTCGCCCTGGCTCGGGCCGGGGGACGCGTAAAAACCCGCGAACGTCTGCTGCTCGAAGTGGCCGAGCGCGACTTCGAAGCGTTCGACCGCTCCATCGATGTCCACATTTCTTCCATCCGGCGCAAGCTGAACGACGATCCGAAATCGCCGCTGTTTATCCAGACCATCCGAGGCGTCGGCTATATGATGCTCAAGCCCGAAACGAACCCGGCGCGATGAAGACGCCGCTCTCGCTCTCCAGCAGGATATGGGTGCTGGCTTCGATCAACGTTCTGCTGCTGCTGATCGTTCTGCTGGCGATTGCGCGTTTTCAGTATCGCCTCGAAGTGGGTTCCATTCTGTCTGCCCCCGCGCGCGATCGTGTCGTCTCGGTCGCGCGCGAAGTCGCAGTCGATCTGGAACAGACGGCGCCGGAAGCCAGAACGGCGCTGATGGGTCGTTACGCCGCCAGCTTCGGCGTCGATTTCTATCTCTTTCGAAACGACGGAACGCAACTCGCGGGGCGGCCAGTAGCTCTTCCCGCCGCTGTCGCCGCGGAACTGAGAAAGCCCGTGCCGCCGCAAGATCCTCCGCCCGTTCGGCGCGACCGGCCTCCGCCTCGCCGGGACACCGCGGGCGAAGGGCCGCCGGATCGGGAGCCTCCGCCTCCACCGCCTCCGGGCCAGCGCGAGGGCCCACCACCCGCGCCTGGTCGGCCGGGCCGCGCGGGACTGTTCCAGTTATCCGCGAACGATCTCTACTGGGCCGGCGTGCGCATTCCCGTGCCGGATCGCGATGGCGGCTTGCCCATCCGCGGAACGCTCGTCATGGCGGCCCGTTCCTTCTACGGAACGCCGCTGTTCTTCGATTTCAAGCCGTGGCTCGCGGCTCTCGGCGCCGTGATCGCTATCTTCCTGATCTGCTGGCTGCCGTTCATACGGGGGCTCACGGCGACCATCCGCCGGATTACCCGCGCCACCGAACAGATTGCCGAAGGGCAGTTCGAGCACCAGCTTGCCGACCGTCGCGGCGATGAACTCGGCCAGTTGTCCGTCGCCATCAATCGCATGGCATCCCGGCTTTCGGGATTTGTGAGCGGACAGAAACGATTCCTCGGCGATATCGCTCATGAGTTGTGCGCGCCCATCGCCCGCATGCAGTTTGCGCTCGGCATTCTCGATCAGCGGGCGGAAGAAAATCAGCGCGCCGCACTGGAAGACGTGCAAGAAGAAATGCGGCAGATGTCGAGCCTCGTCAACGAACTGCTGTCATTTTCAAGAGCCGGGATGGACGCAAAGAAGAGGACTCTTGTGCCGGTCGACGCGTCTGCCGTTTTACGGGAAGCGCTTGCGCGCGAGGGGTCCGGGGCGAACGGCTTCCATCTCGATTTCAATACTCCGCTCATGGTCATCGCCGACCGTGATTATCTTCTGCGCTCTCTGTCCAATCTCATTCGAAATGCCGTCCGCTATGCGGGGTTCGCCGGTCCCATCGCTGTAGCGGGACGCCGGGAAGGTTCCTGGGTCGTCATTACGGTCGCGGATTCCGGTCCGGGTATTCCACAGGAGGAGATCGATCGCATCTTCACGCCGTTCTACCGCCTCGAGACTTCCCGTAACCGCGCGATGGGAGGCGTGGGCCTCGGGCTCGCCATCGTGAAGAGTTGTATCGAAGCATGCCACGGGACGGTCACCTGCGGAAACCGCTACCCGCAGGGTTTTGAAGTACAGATTCGTCTGACTGCGGCTTAGCGCCCTTCTCGGAGCGCATGCCCGGATGCTAAATTCGGGTGAGTGACTGACACGGGAATTCGAAGGGCTGTTGTCTCCGGCGCTGCTGGTTTTATTGGATCGCATATCTGCGACCGTCTGCTGTCCGAGGGCTTCGAAGTCGTCGCTCTCGATAACTTCCTCACCGGATCCCGGCGCAACATCGAGCACCTGAAGGCCAACAAAGCCTTCCACTTTCAGGAGCACGACGTAACGCGTCCCGTGGAGATCGACGAGCCCGTTCACTTCGTTCTCCATCTCGCGTCGCCGGCAAGCCCGAAGGATTACCTCGAGCACCCCATCGAAACGCTGGACGTTGGCTCCCTCGGTACCCGGCAGATGCTGGAACTTGCCCGGCGCAACAACGCGAAATTCTTATTGACGTCAACGTCCGAATGCTACGGCG
>DASZUZ010000666.1:0-5904 GCA_035547415.1 Bryobacteraceae bacterium
GGCGGCTGCCCGTGCAGACCGTTGTGCGAGAAGCGGGTCGGGAATGGCGACGCTCCGCGCCGATTGTTCGAGTTGCGCGTTGCTCTGCTCCGCGGCGGCTTCCGCGTCGCGCTGTTGCGCGACGGCCGCTGCCCACTGAGCCTGCGCAAGCGCCAGACGGGCCCGCGCCTGCTGCACGGCCCGGCTCTTCACGGCCTGCGAGGTACGGGCCTGATCGACCATATCGACAGTCACAAACCGCTTCTTCAGAAGCGGTTCCAGCCGCTGAATATTGTTGTTCGAATAAGTGTAATCGGCTTCCGCGCGGGCCAGTTCGGCTTTGGCGGCATCAACTCCGGCGCTGGCGGCTTCCGCCGCCGCCGCGTGAGCTTCGATTTTGGCCTGCGCGCTTCTGGTGTTCGCTTTCGCTGAAGCGACAGCGCTGCTTTGCGCCCCGATCGAGCGCCGCAGGTCGCGGATCTGGGCCTCCAGCGCCTCCTGCTGTGAACGGGCTGTTTCGAGCGCATACTCAAACGGGACCGGGTCGATCTCGAAAAGCACGTCTCCCTTTCGAACCAGTTCGTTGTCTTTGACGCGAATCGACACGATACGGCCGCTCACTTCGGGCGTGATGCCAATGAGATTCGCCACCACTTCCGCGTCATCGGTCTGAGGATTGCGGGTCACGCGCGTCCAGACCGCGTAGCCCGCGCCAATAGCCCCGAGGACGACAAGGAGTCCCAGTGAGCGGCCCAGCAGTTTGCGATGCGAGGGCGTGTCGCTCGCGGGGTTCACATTACTCATGAGCAGAGGGTCCTTTTTGCATTAATCATGGAAAGCGAACAACCAGATCGCGCAGGCAAACAAGCCGGTCAGGCTCGGATAGACCAGCGCGCGTGGTCCCAGTTCCTTTTCGAGCCGGGCCAGAATGAGTACGTGCCGCGCCGCGACCGTCAGCAAGACGCCGCCCGCGAGGCAGAACATCCAGACCGGAAAATACGAGCCCCAAATATTCACCAGCGGCGTGCGTGCGCACCCGGTAAGGCCGAACTGCGCCGCGAGAGCGCAAAGAACGAGAGACTTACTTGATTTCATGTCGACTCAGTGTTTTGTGCCGGGAATCGAATCCCCGGTTCGGAATGACAGATTCGCGATACTCGAAAGCAGTTTGATACGGGCTTCCACGCGAGCGCTTCGGGCGCGCGCCAGGTTCTTTTGCGCGGAGCTGACATCGATAAAAGTCCGAACTCCGGCCTGAAAGGCTTCGAGCGACGCGCTCCAGGACTGCTCGGCAGCCTGCACAAGCGCATCCGCCGCCCGCTGTTGTTCACGCGAGGTCTTCAACTGCACGTAAGCGCCCCAGATTTCGTCTTCGATGCGATCGCGCGCGACGGCCACCTCGGCTCTCGCTTCCTGGGCTCCGGCGCGCGCGCGCTCCAGCTGATTTCTCCGCGCGCCACCATCGAAGATGGTCCAGACGAGACTGAATTGCGCCTGCCAGGGATAGATCGCGGAGCGCACTTCAGGGCTGCCCCTCTGCTGGCCGATGGCGTCACTATGACCCCAGTTCCCGGAAAAGCTCAGAACGGGATCGAACTGAGAACGCGCCTGACGAACCGATGAATCGGCGGCGTTCACGCGAGCCATCTGAGCGAGGAAGTCGGGCCTCTGGGCGAGAGCGCGACTGATGATGGTTTCGACCGGAGTGTCGAAGTCTTCCGCGGAGGGAAGCGATGAAGCGTCGCGAACATGGATACTGCCCACTGGCGAAACACCCAGGAGGGTGGCCAGATCCCCCTGCGCGCCTTGTGTGGCGCCCTGGATGGAGGCGAGGTCATACTGTGCCTGAGCAGCGGCCGAGCGCGCTTCCAGAGCGTCCGGAAGAGTCGCAAGGCCGTTGGCGAGCTTCGCCTCGATGGCGTCGCGCAGAACTCTGGCGTCGGCGAAAGCGGCCTGGGCGGTTTCCTGCCGGCTCAATGCGTCCAGCAGTTTGTAGTAAGCTTGCGCAACCTGAAAGATGAGCTTGCGATGGGTGTCATTGAACGTGAAATCAGCCGCCAGCAGGTTGGCCCGGGCGACATCGATGGCGGCTCCCCGGGTCCCGAAATCGAGTACCGTCCAGGAGAGGGTGAGGAGAGTGGGGAAGAGTGTCGTATTTTCGTGGTGGAACGTTCCGTTAAACAGGGAATACTGGTTCATCGACGAGGAGGCGACAGCCGCCAGCGCGGGGAACAGTGCCGCGCGACTCACTCCAAGCGCATCGGCCGCTTCTCTGGCGCGCTCCCAGTAGGCGCGTGTTTCCGGATTATTTCGTTCCGCGATGTCGATGAGGTCGGGTAGAGAGTACGTGACGGTCGGATCGAGCACCGGGCGGGAAGAGATCGTCGCGTGGCCGGCGTGCGGTCGCGGAGCCGCTGAATAGGACCACGGCCGATCGGGCGAGGGCGGCGCAGTTTGGGCAAACAACGGCGCGGCGGTTACAGCAATAACAGGCAGAAATTTCAGACGCATGATCGAGAATCTGAGAACGGTTCCGCGGGGCGGACGAACTCAGCAGGCGCTTCCGGGTGTCCAGTGTTCGCACAATCTGGCGAGGAAACTAAAGGAGGCCCGGGGCAGTCCGGAGATGCTGAGAAGCACTTCCCTCAGGCTACGGGGAATGCCTGGCCGTGGTCTTGTACAAAATTGCTGCGGGAGCCCGCGTGTGGAGGCGTGAGAAAATTGAATCAATCCCGCTACGCCGACCCTGTTTGTACAGAATGAATCGCAGTCTTTCCCCGGCGCGCTCTTCATCGCCCGCCGCTATCGCCATCGACTCAGACCACGTTCGGGAACCCGTAATCGCGGGTGAGATCGCGCGCCTCGTGCCCGCAAAGGGTATACGTGGGGTCGACCTTCTCTACGGCAAATATCGCCGTTTCTCCTTCGCACGGCATTTCCACGCGGTTCCGGCGATCGGGATCGTCGAAACCGGAATTATGCGCACCTGCTGGCAGCGTGGCACGCATGAAGCGCCGGCCGGGAGTGTCATTCTTTTCAACCCCGGGGACGTTCATGCTCCCCATCCCGCGGACGGGGCCGGATGGTCATTCCGGATGTTTTACCTCGATCCTGACCTGCTGGCCGAGATTGCTGGAATGTGTGGTCCTGACCGCCCGCTTTGGTTCGTTCAGTCGTTTGTGGAAAACGCGGAGCTGCACTCACGGCTTTCCGCACTCCACCGCCTGCTGGAGAACGACCCTGACCCGCTGGCCTCGGAGTCGCGCCTTGTATCGGCGCTTGCGGAGATCGCGCGGTTCTCGTTGTGGACCACCAGGGCGGCGCTTCCGGATGCAGGGGCTTCAAAGGTGGAGCGGGCGCGGGAATACCTGCACACCCGCGGCGCGGAACCCGTAACGCTGCGAATGTTGTCCGATGTGGCAGACCTGAGCCCCTGGCACTTGCTGCGCAGCTTCCGCGCACGCGTCGGAATGACGCCGCACGCATACCACATGCAGATCCGCGTTGAGCGCGGCAGATGCCTGCTGGCGTCTGGGCTATCGATCGCGGAAGCCGCCCTGCAGAGCGGTTTTGCGGATCAGAGTCACTTTACCCGACAGTTCAAAAAGTTTACCGGCGTTACTCCGGGCCAGTATTGTTGAGCCGCGGAGATCGTCTTCCTGATTCAGCGCTTCGTCAGCAGCATGGCCGTTCCTGACCGGACCGCGCGACGCAATGAAGGCCCTTTCGCGGCGCCCCCTTCGGACTGAATTTCTGGCCCGATGAAGGCACTTCAGGCACTCGCCGCATACCCCGGTAATCAATCGCTGATGCCGCCTGGCAGTCGGGAAGCGATACAACGACATATAATGGGTCCCCCGGCCGTGCTGCTCCTGCGCAAAGCTTTCCTGATCTTCGGCGCCAATTTGCTGCTATTTTCCGCGCCCTTGCCTCTCGACAGCGAGCAGGCCACCGGAACGGAGTCCCGCAAAGCCGGCCGGGTGCTGTTCAACGACGTTGCGGCGGAGTCGGGCATTACCTTTCGGCACGAAGACGGGGCTTCGGCCGAAAAGCACATGTTCGAGACCTTCGGCTCCGGGGTGGGCGTGATTGACTTCGACAACGACGGACAGCCCGATCTGTTTTTCGCCAATGGAGCCGACCTGGCCCACGGCAAGCGATCTCCAGGCAATGCTCTCTATCGGAATCTGGGCAACGGAAAATTCGAGGACGTAACCGCCAAAGCAGGTGTCTCAGGCAATGGGATGTTCGCTACCGGCGTGACTGCGGGCGACTATGACAACGACGGCTACCTGGATATCTACGTCACGGGCTACGGCGGCAATCAACTCTTTCGCAACAATGGCGACGGAACCTTCAGTGAGGTGACGGCCAGGGCTGGAGTGGGCGCCAGTGGGTGGAGCAGCAGCGCCGCCTGGGTGGACTATGATCGCGACGGCTACCTGGATCTGTTTGTTGGACGCTACCTGGACTACGACATGCGCAAGGCGCCGTACTGCGGATATCAAAAGCCGGGTTACCGCATGTATTGCGAACCGCAACTGTTCGACGGGACGCCGGCGTTGCTGTACCACAACAATCGGGATGGCACGTTCACGGAGGTCTCCCGCGAAGCCGGCGTGGCGAATCCAGCGGGAAAAAGTTTGGGGGTCGCCATCGGCGATATCGATGGCGATGGATGGCCCGATATCTTCGTGGCCAACGATGGTGTTCGCAATTTTCTCTACCGTAACAAAGGCAACGGCGCCTTTGATGACATTACCTACGGCGCCGGCGTCGGTTTCGACATGGACGGAAAAGCTTTGAGCGGCATGGGTACCGAGGTCGTGGATCTCGATGGCGATGGCTTACCGGACATCTTCTTTACGGCCTTTTCGGGCCAATACAACCCTCTCTACCGCAACCTCGGAAAGCTGCTTTTCGAAGACGGCACGGTCAAAGCCGGATTGCCATCCAGCGTGAAGACACTCGGTTTCGGCGCCAAGGTCTTCGACTTCGACAATGACGGTTATCCGGACATCTATGTCACCAACGGACACGTCATCGATAATGTGACACTCTACGACCCGCAGCTTTCTTACCGTCAGGCCGATCTGCTTTACCGGAACCTTGGCGGCGGCCATTTTCGCGATGTCTCGGCGGAAAGCGGTCCGGCGCTTGGCATCCGGCACGTGGGCCGCGGTCTGGCGGTGGCGGATTTCGACAACGACGGCGACCTGGACATCGTGGTGAGCGATTCCGGCGGGCACCCGCTGCTGCTGCGCAATGACGGAGGCAATCGCAATCATTGGATCGCGCTCCGCGCCCGTGGCCGCGAGAGCAATCGTTTCGGGATCGGCGCGAAGGTGCGGGTGACCAGCGGCGGCCGGACGCAGTTGCGGGAAGTCAATCCCTACGGAAGTTACCTCAGCACCAGCGACGCGCGTTTGTATTTCGGGCTGGGCAACGCAACCCTTGCTCGCATCGAGATCGAGTGGCCGAGCGGGAAGAAGCAGGCGATCGACAGCGTTCGCGCAGGCCAGTTTCTGCTGCTGGATGAGGCCAATGCGAACCGCTGAGAGCCTCAGGTATGATCTGACCGTGTCAGGGCTTCGGATTGCTGTTGTCCTCCTCGCTTCGATCATGACCTGGGCGCAGACGCCCCGTGCCGATGCGGAGGGCGCGCAACTGGGCGCCGCCGCGGAACACTTGCAAAAGGGGAGAGCCGAACAGGCGATCCGCGAATGCAAGGGCGTGCTGGCAACCGATCCGCGCTCAGCGCCCGCACACATGCTTTTGGGACTGGCGTATCGCGCGCAGAGGTCGAATGCCATGATTGCCGAGGCCAAAGCGGAATTTCAGCAGGCGCTCGATCTCGATCCGGAGCTTCTGTGGGCGCGCTTCTACCTGGCTCGGCTCTATCTCGACCAGGGCTTGAGCGAAAAG
>DASZUZ010000667.1:0-11058 GCA_035547415.1 Bryobacteraceae bacterium
CGTGATGATCGGCAACCTGTTCTACGGAACCGAAGGCTGGATGTCGATGAGCGACGCCGGCTACCAGATCTACAAAGGCGAAGGCAGTGAACTTGCCTCGGAGGAGAAATCCGAACGGGGGCAGGACTCCACCCGTCTGCACATGGAAAACTTCCTGAATGCGTGCCGTTCGCGCAATGTCTCCGAACTGCACGACCCCCTTTCGAACGCGGTTCTGAGCGCCGGACTGTGTCACCTGGCGAACATCAGCTACCGCACCGGTCATAAGCTCACCCTCGAATCGGGTCCGAAGTTCGCCGCCGACCCCGCAGCCAACAAACTGTTGACCCGTGAGGTCTATCGCAAGCCTTACGTGGTCTGAGCATCGGATAACCGGGTGTCTCGCCGTGAGACACCCGTTCCCACATCCGGACAACCCCCGTCCCGCGTTTCCTTTCTTTCCAGCCCGTTAGCGTGGACACCGGAATGCCTCCCCAAAACGCCGGAGGCTGAACGAATGCCCGGAACACAACGTCTTCGGGACACGCTTACCGCGTCTCCCACGCTCGAATATCTGAATCAGATGAGCGCTTCGGGGTGGAGGCTCGTTGCCCTCGAATGGGAGCGCGAGTCCGACCAGGAAACGCAGCCGGACGCCACGCAAACCGTCGAAGTCCCCTACGGGATGCAGATTTCGGATGACTGCGTCCACCTGATCGAAAACCCGGCTGAGATGCGTGTCCTGGTGACCGCCGTCAACATGATCGTGGAAGATTATCCGATGTCCCGCGTCGCCGAAGAACTGAACCGGCTCGGATATCGCACCCGTAGCGCGGTGAAATGGACCGCCGCCGCCGTTTTCGATCTCCTGCCGCGCATGATCGAAACCGGCCCCCGCATCTTCACGAAAGAGGAATGGGTGGCCCGCCGCCGCCGGCTGATGACCGACTGACCCGCCCGACCCGGCGAAACAGATCTTTTACAGCGATTTCGCAAATGCCCGGGCCCCTCGCCTCGTCTCAATGGATGTACTCGATTGGAGGCGAATGCCAATGCTGTTTCCTCAAAGCGCCCGACCCGGCAACCACCTGGGCCGGCTCGCCCTTCTGCTCGTTGTCCTGACGTTTATCCTGGCGGATACCGTCATCGTGGCGTGGTATGCGATGGTGTTGAGCTCCGCTGAATTAACGGCCGGGGTAGCGGCGTGGCTCCTGCTGTCAGCCGGGGCGCTGTACACGCTCTGGGAGATGGATCGATAGCGGCTTAAATGCAAAAGGGCCGGCGCTTCCATCGAAGCGCCGGCCCTCGCTGAATCGGAAAGGAGAACGACTTACTTCATCGCGCGGATGGCCGCGACCAGATTGTCCGCGTCGGCGGGGCTCACTGCCTGCGGCTTCATTTTACCCACGCCCTTCAGGATGGAGTTCTTCAGATCCGCGTCGCTCTTTCCCTGCACGCTGGGATCGTTCAGCGGCTTCACTCCCATTGCCTTCGCCATCGCCGGCGGAGGGGTTCCGTCCGCTCCGTGGCACGACTTGCACTTGGTTGCATACAGCGTCTTGCCCGCTGCGGCGTCTGCGGCCCAGGCTCCCGTGGTCATCAGAACGGCTGTCCCGCAGAGCAAACCAGCCGAAATGGCATATCGAACGATTGATTTCATAAGTGTCCGCCCACATCATCATGAAATCCCAAAGAGGGTGCTGTCAAGGTGAAGGCCCTCTCCAGCCAATTAAAAATCCTCAGTCTTTCGTCAGGCGAAGAATCCGGGATCGCCGCGATCCGCCGCGCATCGGCATGTACGGATGGAGCTACGGCGGCTATATAAGCCGGCAATCGGTCCTGCATGCGGCTCTGCAGTGAATCGAAGAGACAACCGCCTTCTTCGAGGACAATCTGAAGTAATGGACCCGTTTCTCTCCTGGGCGCAGGCTCATCAGCCCGCGCTGATTCGCCTCATCCGCGAACTCGTGGAATGCGAATCCCCCAGCGACTCTCCCGCCGATGTGAACCGCCTGAACGACCTTGTGGCCGCCGCCGTTGAAGGCGAGGCCGAAGTTGCCCGGTCCGGTCCGAATCTGCTCTGCACGTTCCACCTTCCCGGGCCGCCAAAGCACGGGCGAATTCTGGCGCTCGGCCATGCCGACACCGTCTGGCCTCTGGGAACCCTCGCGAGCATGCCATTCCGCGAAGAACAGGGCCGCCTCCGGGGACCGGGCGTCCTCGATATGAAGGCTGGTCTCGCCTTCTTCGTCTTCGCCATGCGCGCCATCCGCGAACTGGACGCCCCGGTGCGCCACGAAGTGACTCTGCAGGTGAACGCCGACGAGGAAACCGGCAGCCGGAATTCACGTGCTTTGACCGAGGAGAACGCCCGGCGAAGCGATGCCGTGCTGGTTCTGGAACCGGGCACGGGCCTCGAGGGGAAGCTCAAGACGGCGAGGAAGGGAATTGGCGATTACCGCCTGAGGGTCCGCGGCATCGCTTCGCACGCCGGAGTCGATTTCGAAAAGGGCGCGAGCGCGGTCGTGGAGCTCGCTCGCCAGATTGACCGGATCGCGGGATTCACAGACCTCGCCCACGGCATCACCGTCAACCCGGGGGTCATGTCCGGCGGCAGCCGCTCCAACGTAATCGCCGAAGAGGCCGAGGCGCATATCGATATCCGGATTCCCCTTCTTCGCGACGCCGCGCCGCTCGACCGCAAGTTCCGCAGTCTCACGCCGTTCGATAGCCGCTGCACCCTGGAATTGACGGGAGGGCTGAACCGCCCGCCAATGGAACGAAGCGAGGGCGTCATCGCCCTGTTCCGGAAAGCGCGGCTCCTGGCGGCTGAACTCGGCGTGAATCTGGAGGAATCCGCCACCGGCGGTGGCTCCGACGGGAACTTCACGGCGGCGCTGGGAATTCCGACGCTAGACGGGTTGGGCGCTGTCGGCGAAGGAGCCCACGCGTCGCAGGAAAGCATCCTCGTGGATCGCATGGCGGACCGCGTCGCTTTACTGGCAAAGCTGGTCGTGGCGGGCGTCTGAGCCGCTTTCAGCGCTATCATGGATCACAATTGCGGTCCGGCGCGTCCAACGAATAGCGCCTGTTTTTTCAGATACACATCATGCGGACTTTACCTCTCTTTCTTCTCGCCTCGCTTCTCAGCCCCGCCGCATTCTCCGCTATTCTGCCGGATACCATCGGCGCATGGCAGCGCGGCGACCCCGGTCCCGCCCCCGCCGCCGACCAGAAAGTCTGGAGCGAATACGGGCTCGAAGGTTCGGAAAACGCTTCTTACTCGGATGCCGGACGGAAGTTCTCGATCCTGGCATGGCGGTTCGGCGACGCGACCGGCGCCATGGCGGCTTTCGACCAGCTCCGGCCACCGGAGGCAAAACCGGCAAAACTCATGGGTCTGGCGGCTGAGACGGCTGAAGATGAATTCGTCGCGGCAGGCAATTATCTTTTCCTGTTCAAGGGGTACAAGATCAAGCCGGAGGAGCTGAGCCACATTGTGGCGACCGTGCCCAAATATGCGCACTCGCCTCTTCCGACGCTGCCGGATTACATGCCTTCGGGCGCCCAGCCCAATTCGGAGCGCTACATTGTCGGACCCGAGAGCCTGGCGCGCTTCGCCCCGTCCATCTCGCCGAGCGTTGCCGCGTTCCACTTCAGCGCGGAAGGCGAGGTTGCCACCTACGGGAGTAAGGGGAAAGAAACTACCCTGGTCGTTTTCCATTATCCGAGCATGGAAATGGCTCGCGATCGCTACCCGCACTTCCAGCAGATCGCGGGCGCGATGGCAAAACGTACGGGTCCCCTCGTCGCGGTGGTGTTGAATCCGGCAAATCCGGACGCCGCGGAAAAGCTTCTGGCGCAGGTGAAATATCAGGCGGCCGTGACCCTTCCGGAACACCCGCCGAGCGCGAAAGACAATCCCATCAATCTGTTCTGGAATATTTTCAAGCTGGTTCTCGTGCTGGCCGGCTTCTGTGTGCTCTCCGGTCTGGTGGTCGGCGGCCTGCGAGTGGTGCTGCGACGCGCCGGGGCCTCCGGCGACGGGGACGCGATGATCACGCTCCACCTCTCCGGCCGGCCGTGAAGTGCTTTCGTTGGTAAGGATTGCGGGTATTTCAAAGGCCAAAGTGCGGCGCTACTACAGAATCCCGCCCGTTTCCACTGGAAATCGACCGACGCCCAAGGTGCCCCTTTTCAGGCAGTTACAGTGTGGAGAATTTCGTCCTGGTTTTTCGCTTGACGAAGCCAGGCGGGAAACCTTAAGATCCAATCACTAAGTTTTTGGCGGTTGTGAAGCCGTCGAAAATGATTCTCCCATCGAACATTCACCCTGATAATCGTCAGGGTGGAGCCGAAGCCCACCGGAAGGTGGGCTTCTTTTTTGACTGTCCCCGCTGCGGATCTCTGTCCGATTCCGGATTCCGGAAAGCAAGACTTGTATTCTTAACCCCGTTCGCGCACCGTGGTTCCGTTCGTGCATTTCTCCATTTGTAGAAGTTTTACGAGAGTCGAGGAAAACATGACAGAACAACACGAAAAAACTGTTATCGGAGTGTTTGACGATTACCAGACGGCGCAGCAGGCCCGGCGCGACCTCGAATCTCAGGGAATAGCGTCGGACAAGATCCGCGTGGAGTCGAATTTCAGAACCGGCGCTGCCGGCTATGGCGCCGCCGAGCAGTCCGCGCAACACGAAGGTGGTTTCACGGGCTTTCTGCACCGCATGTTCGGGGAGAACGATGAAGAAGGCGGCCACTATTCGGAAGCGGTCCGCCGCGGGAGTGCTGTCGTCGCGGTCACCGTTCCCCAGGAGCAGGCCGATCAGGTCGCTCGAATCATGAACGACCGCGGCGCGATTGACATCGACCGTCGTGCCGATTACTACCGTCAGAGCGGCTACACCCGTCACGACGCCTCGGCGGCGCCCTACACGCGGGACCAGGCAGAACGGGAACGCGATCGTTTCAGAACTGGCGAAAACGCCACGGCAGTCCCGGTCATTGAGGAAGAACTGGAGATCGGCAAGCGGGTTGTCCGGCGCGGCGGTGTGCGCGTTTACAGCCATGTCGTCGAGCAGCCCGTGGAAGAGCAGGTCAGCCTGCGCGAAGAACATGTCCGCGTAGATCGCCGCCGCGTCAACCGTCCCGCTGAACCCGGCGAGATGGGCCGCCTGCGCGACCAGACGATCGAGGTCGTCGAGACCGTCGAGGAACCCGTCATCAGCAAGCGCGCCCGCGTCCGGGAGGAAGTTGTCGTCAACAAGGAGGCGACCCAGCGTACCGAAACGGTGCACGACAAGGTGCGCCGTACCGAGGTCCGGGTCGACCAGATGGACAAACAGGCTTCGGCCCCGGCTCCGAATGCGCAGGCCGCGGTCGATTTCGGCAATCGCGCCGCCACGGACGCCAGATACTCCGGAGGTTCCTGGTCCGACGTCGAGCCGGATCTTCGCGCCGACTACGAGCGCACGCATCCCGGCAGCAAATGGGATGAGGTCAAGGCGGATATACGCTCCGGCTGGGATAAGGTGACGGGTCGCCGCTGAACGGAGAGACCATGGAAAACCAGGAAGATCCAACCGTCATTCCGGTCATCGAGGAAGAGATACAGGCCGGGGTCGAACCGGTCAAAACAGGATCGGTGCGGGTGCGCAAAACGGTCGATCACGTCCGGCAGATCGTCGAAACGCCCGTCGTCCGTGACGCGGTCGAGATCAGCCGGATTCCGGTCAACCGTGTCGTCGAGTCGCTGCCGAAAATGCGCCGGGAGGGCGATCTCCTGATCGTTCCCGTGGTCGAAGAAGAAATCGTTGTTCAGAAACGGTTGATTCTGAAGGAAGAAATTCGTATCCGGCAAAGCAGGACGCGGCGGCGGGTTTCCCGCGAAGTCACGGTCGATCGCGAACACGCCACCGTCGAGCGGCTGGACGCGGACGGCAACGTCGTGGCTTCCTCCGGACGCGCGCGGCCACGGAGTCTGGTCCGATGAGCCGGGGCCGGCCGTTCGCCGGCCCCCCTCACATCGTCAGAATTCGATCCAGTTTCGCGGCGACCTCGGCCAGTTGGTCCGGCCTGGCCGGGTCGTAGTCGATCTCCGGCGACAGGAACCCCGAATACGCGGTTTCCCGCAGAGCCCGGAAGACGGCGGCGAAATTTACATCCCCGTCGAGCAGCGGCACGAACCTTCCCTGTTCCGCCCGGCTCGAGAGTTTGTAGTCTTTGACGTGTACGCGCCGTATACGCGGCCCGAGGATGTGGACCCAATCCTCGGGATACCCGAACTGCATCACGTTGCCCATATCGAAGTGCGCGGCCAGCCACGGGCTGTGGAACTGATCCACGAAGGCTCGCATTTCGAGCGGGCTGACCAGGAACTTGTTCCAGACGTTCTCCACCGTCAGCAGCGTCTTGTTCGCCGCCGCGGCGGGAATGCACTTCCCTAACTCGTCCGTGATCCGCTTCCACGTCTCCTCGTAGCCCGCAAACAGTTGCGGGCCGTTGCCCACCCGCCCGGGTACCAGCAGCAATGCGCCGCATCCCACTGCCGCCGCGATCTCCGTGGCTCGCCGGATATCGGCCACCCCTTGTTCGCGGATGCCGGCTTCAGGGCTGTTCAGCGGGTGCCGGGAAAGCGGCTGCGAAACCCATAAGCTCGCGATCGCCACGCCCGAATCGCGGGAAAGCGAGCGGATCCGGCCGAGCGCGGCATCCGTGCTGTCCATCGGAACATCCGGGCCCAGCCGCAGTTCGATCCCCGCGAAACCAGCCTGCCTGGCCCGCGAAAACATCGAGTCGAGCGGCTCCCCCGGCGGAAAGATCACCGAGCAGATGCTTTTGACGAAGGGAGCTTTGGCGGCGGCTGCGGCGCCGGAGAGGGCGGTTGCCGCGATCCATTGGCGGCGGGTCAGGAGCACGGGGTCAATATATCTCTTCCACGCGGTCCGCGTGCGATACTGCGGTTTCCTGATGATGAAGCAAGTGTTCGCCGCCGCGGCGTTTCTCCTGCTCGCGGCTTGTCAGAAGTCTGACCTGAAAGTGCTGATCGGGTCCACTGCCATCGTCGCGCCGGGAGCGCAGCCCATCGAAGACTCCGTGATTGTCGTGGCTGGCCATTCGGTCCGGTCGGTCGGGATGCGCAAGGATGTCCCCATCCCGCAGGACTCCGAGCGCACGGATGTAACGGGCAAATGGGTCGTTCCCGCCGCCGGCGGACGAATCGCCATCGGCGAACCTGCGAATCTCCTGATCCTCGACCACGCCCCCGACGGAATCTCACCGAGAGACCCCGCGGACGTCAGCCGCCGGCTTGTTGCCGGCGAGTGGCAGGCGGGGCGCTGACCGGCCGCGCCGGAAGCCACAACAGCCAGAACAGCCCGAGCGCCACCGCCGCGGACACCGCCAGATACCCGGGCCAGGGACCGAAGAGATCGAGCGCGGACGCGCTGGCGGGCTTCGCGCACAGGTACATGTAGTTGGTCTTGAACACCGCGTTGAAGATACCCACCAGACCCGTGTAAGCAAGCAGCATCCCGAACGCTCGCCAGACCGCGCCCGGCCTGAGGGGCGCGATGCCGCCGAATACGACGGCGGCGATTCCGATCGCAATTCCTCCGTGCGCCACGAAGAAATAAATCGCCGGGTACGAAGGCCAGGGCGTCCACAGATCGGGCGTTGCCAGCGCCATGCCCGATCCGGCCAGGCCCGCGAAATATCCGAATTCCACGATGCGCGGCGCCAGCGTGAGACACGCCGCGACCGTCGTCCAGACCGTCACGTCGCAGAGTTGCAGCGGCAGATTATGCGGGAACCGGAGTCCTTCGTGCGAATAACGAAAAATCCACCAGACGATCTCATTCGCGGCCACGCCCCAGCCAACCGTCAGGCGCAGAGGACGCCGCGCGCGAGGCAAGCGCCTGCACGCTGCGGCGGCAAGCAGACTCAGAAGCGCAACGGTGGCAAGAAGGGCGAGATGAACCGGGCCGAAGAGTGGCATCGCCGAACCAGGCCGGGAGCGTCGGAGACACGTCGGACTAAGGGAAGAATAAGGGGCCCTAAATATGGTAC
The DNA here is from genome assembly GCA_035547415.1 of Bryobacteraceae bacterium. Taxonomy (GTDB): domain Bacteria; phylum Acidobacteriota; class Terriglobia; order Bryobacterales; family Bryobacteraceae; genus BOG-234. Next base: position 8,046 of record DASZUZ010000667.1, read on the forward strand.
TATACAGATATAGCTTGCGCGTATTCCTGCCACTTCGCAGCACCAGGCTTTACACACGAGGAGTGATCCCACACTAACATGGCCAATTTTAACCAGGGAGCTCAGGTCGAGCACCAGAAATTTGGTTTAGGTACCGTGCTCTCCAGCAGCGACGAGCGCATTGTCATCAAATTCGACGATCACGGCGAGAAGAAGTTCGTTACGCCCATGGTCATCGGTTCTCTGAAGAAGAGCGACCGCCAGCCGCCCGCTGAGAAGCGTGCGTCGCGGGCGCGCAAGCCCAAAGCCGCCGCCAGCGCGCAGGTTCCCGCCTGACGCCCAAGCCGATAAAGGATCCGACGTTTGAACGCCCGACAGAAACGCCTTTTTGAAGAATCTCTCAGGAAGAACCCGAACCTGAAAATGCCAGCTCCGGGAACTGAACCTCCCGGTGAACTGACTGAGGAAGATCTTGCTCTGCTGAAGCAGGGAGTCGGTGACAAGACTGGTCGTCCTCAGACTGTGTCGGCTGCTTCAGGCGATGCGGGTGAAGAAGGTCCCGCTGAGCCCCAGACCGGCTCCGTGATGACCTACTTCGAGGAAAAGGGATTCGGCTTTCTCCGCCCGGATGGAGGCGGAAAAGATATTTTCTTCCACATCTCACGATTGCACCAGGGGCAGGCAACGGAACTGGTCCCGGGTACGCGTGTGGCCTATGACCTCGGCATGGATCGGAACGGCAAAATTGCGGCGAGCAGCGTCCGCATCCTGCCGCCCGAAGAAGCCAAAAGCTGAAATTCGAGCAGTTACGGAAAAGGGCAGGCTTTCGATCGAAAGCCTGCCCTTTAAGTTTTGGAGCGCACCGCTCTGCCGTTGCCTACCCGATTTTGACCCCCTTTTGTAAAGGGTGGGAATCAACCGAGCGCCTTCAGGAGTCACCCACCGGCTTTCACCGGCAGGGACTGGCGCACCAGCGCTGCTTGAGCCGACTCCCTCATTCTTGAGCGTTGGATCAAAAATGAAGGGCTGCCACCTGCTTCGCAAGAACGCTCCAATTCACGATTGTAACTGATTTATCCGGGGGACGTCGAGAACCTCCACCCCACTCGCCGGATTCGCCGCGGCGAACGTCAGAGCCCGCGTCATCTGCCCGATCGTGACCAGCCCCAGCCTTCGCGCGCTCTCCGCCGTGCGCGGGATGCGCTCGGCGACCCGGTATAACGGCACGAGTGCGTAAGGCCAGTAATGGCCCGGATCGCGGCTTCGCAGGACGATCTCACTTCGATATAGGCTTTCATCGCGGGCGCCGGATGCGCGACGCTGACGTAGATGAAATGTCCGGCCCCTTGATCGCGCGCCACGCGGATCGCTTCGAGCGCCGATCTCAGGTCGATCTCGACAAACTGTTTCGCCTTTGCCGGGCTCGGGTGCGCCACTCCGGTGAGCTGGATAAACGTCTGCCCGGCAGCACTGTGCTGGACGTACGTATCGCCGTCCAGCGCATTGCCGGAAACCACCGAGCATCCGCCCGGGACCTTTTTCTCGGAGCCCGGGCGCACAAGAGCGGTAACGGCAAAACCACGCCCGAGGAGCGACGGAATGAGATGCCGCCCCAGATAACCGGTCCCGCCCGCAACAAACACCGTCCGTGAATCCGTCATCTGCACTCATTACGCATCCCACCCCGCACCGGATGTGGGGCAGGCCTTCCGGCCTGCCGCCGGGCTTCTGCCCGGCGCAAACCATCAAGATGTACGATACCTTACGATAAATGGGCATGAGTAATTCATCGCCCCAAAAAACCTCACCGGAACTGATCGCCGCAGTTGATGCCCTATCTTTTCCGCGCGTACTCAAAAACAATTCGCAATCAAACTGAAGACCTATCCTGATAAATTACCCCGGCGACCGGCGCCTCCTGAAGGCACTGAAGCCCTACAAAGGCAGATCGGTGGCGAATGACACCACGCTGGTCCTCGATAGGAACGTCTTGAAAGCAACATTCCCCATTTCCACCCCTCCCGAAACCATCTGCCAGGCAATGCTCGACCTGATTGCCCTGACCCTCCCCCTCGTGAAAGAAAAAATCGGCGCTTGAATTCACGCGCCGCATTTCCGGCTCAGCTCGGACGGTTCCGCGCACGTGAGCTAACATGATCCTTTGCGTCGTTCTCTTTCCATCCTGCTGCTGGCGCTCTTCAGCTTCTCGCTGCTTGCGCCCGCTTTCAGTTCGGATGCCGGCGCTGATCTTCCCGCCTGCTGCCGGCGCAACGGCAAACATCATTGCTCCATGCCGGAGAGCGAAAGCTCTTCCACATCGGGACCCGCCTTCAAAGCCGGCGGAAAGTGCCCGATGTTTCCGCGGCTGGTCCTCGCCTCCGGTGGAATACTCGCAATCGCCGTTCGGCCCGGTTCGTTAACGGCGCCGGCCGACACTTCCGTACCGCGGCCAGTCTCGTTGCGGATGAATCCGCTCCGCAGCCGCACCCGATCGCATCACAAACGCGGACCCCCTCCTTCTTCTCCTCTCGCCACATCGTAAACGTTCGGACGTAATTGCGTCCGCTCGCAAATGCCTGGCCTGCGTCGTGCTGCCCGTACGACGACGCCGGGACAAACATGCTGGTCAGTAACGCCGCGAGCGCGGCGATCGATATCAGGGGAATCGGAATGAAATCGCTGTTCAGAATCGCGGTCTTTTCGGCCGCGTTGTCGCAAATCGCGGCATTTGCCGCAGTCTTCGGAGGTGTCCGCGGGGTCGTTCACGATCCGGACCATCGCCCCGTCCCGGCGGCGGAAGTTATCGTCAAATCGACCACGTCCGATTATTCGCGGAAATTGAAGACCAACGCCGACGGAGAATTCGAAGCCACCGCGCTTCCCCCGGGCGCTTACAGCGTGACGGTGAGCCGCGACAGCTTCGCCCCTTCGGTCCAGCAGGTTGTGATCGGGTCGGGATCTGCTCCGATCCTTCATTTTCAGCTTGCCATCGGAAGCCGCAGCGAACAGGTGACCGTCGCCGAGAGCGCTCTCG
>DASZUZ010000668.1:0-6722 GCA_035547415.1 Bryobacteraceae bacterium
TCGGGCGATCGGATTCTTGGCATCGAAGAAAAACCGGCCCGGCCCAAATCCAATTACGCGGTCACGGGAATTTACATGTACGACGCGACGGTCTTCGACAAGATCCGCACCTGCAAACCCTCGCACCGCAATGAACTCGAGATCACCGACGTCAACAACGCCTATATCAACGAAGGAACGATGAGCTTCTCCTTCCTCGACGGCTGGTGGACGGACGCCGGCACTTTCGACTCTCTCCTTCGCGCCGCCAATCTCGTTCACAATAGCCGTGGCGGAGCCGCCGCGGGAGGTCAGGATTGAGCGCCGCCGCCCCCATCACCATCCGCCTGCCGAAGTGCGAGAAAGGCATCGGCGACGTCATCACATCGCCGAACTCCCCGAAGCTGATCGACGGCGTTGTCTGTGCCCCGGTAGCCCTCTGGCCCGATGACCGCGGTTACTTTCTTGAAGTTCAGCGCATCGGCCAGGGCCTGGCCGCCGGCTTTCCAAAAGATTCGACGCAGATCTCCGCCGCCCTGAACTATCCCGGCATTATCAAGGCATTTCATTACCACCTGCACCAGACCGATTGCTGGACTCCCGCCGTCGGCCTGCTTCAGGTCGTCCTTGCCGACCTGCGGCCGGAATCCGCCACCTTCGGCGCGAGAAATACGATCTACGTCGGACAACTCCGCCCCTGGCAGATCCTCATTCCGCCAGGCGTTGCCCACGGCTACAAGGTCATCGGAACGCAGCCTTCCGTGCTGATCTACGCCACGGACCGGTTCTACAATCCGGCGGACGAAGGCCGGATCGCGTACAATGATCCGCATCTGAACTACGACTGGGAACTGCAGCATAAGTAATGAAAGCTCGCCCGCTGATGCGCGCGCTTCCGGGCGGCCGGTCGTAACGGAATGTCGGCCAGGTTTCCTGATTGAAAGTCGCTCTCGACGCAACGCCTCTGATCCTGTCATCCGGAGGCCTGCCTCGCTATGTCGCGGAACTGTCGCGCGCGCTGGCCCTCGAGTACCCGGACGACACCTGGATCCTGCTCTCGGACCAGCCATTCGCCCTCCCGGAGACATCTCCGCCCAATCTGATTCGCGGCCGCGGCCCGCACGATGAGGCCGACCGGCGCTGGTGGCTCTGGGGCGTTCGTCAGGCCATACGCCAGTCCGGAGCCCAGCTCTTCCATGGAACGAACTTCGAAGTTCCATACCTGGGCAACACCCCCGCAATTCTGACCATCCACGACCTCTCGCCCTGGCGCAATCCTGCGTGGCACGATTCGGCGCACCGCGTGCGCAAGAGGACCCCGTGGCTTGTCCGCTTCCACCGCGCCCGCATGATTCTCACCGTCAGCGAGGCCATCCGCCGCGAAGTCATCTCTCACTTCGGCGTCAATCCCCATCAGGTCCGCGCCGTGCCTCTCGCGGCATCGCCCGTGTTCCGCCCGCTGCCTGTTTCGGGCGCCCCGCCCTCCCGGCCGTTCTTTTTATTCGTCGGCACCCTCGAACCCCGCAAAAACGTCGCGGCCCTGGTCGAAGCATGGCGAGCCACGCGCGACCAGACCGGAGCCGACCTGATCATCGCCGGCCGCAGCCGTTCGGATTTCGTTCCCATTCCCACTTACGAAGGTCTGAACTTTCTGGGTGAGGTTCCCGACCACGAACTGCCGCGACTCTACTCCGACGCCCTCGCCTTCGTCTACCCCACGTTCTACGAAGGCTTCGGACTGCCTGTCCTCGAGGCGATGCAATGCGGATGCCCCGTAATCACCTCGACCGACCCCGCAGTCATGGAGGTTGCCGCCGGGGCGGCGATTCATGCCGCCAGTCCTCTCGAACTCGCCGATGCTCTGCGCAGCGTAGCGTCCAATCCCCGGCTTCGAACCGATCTCCGGCGCGCCGGTCTGACTCGCGCGGCATCTTTCTCCTGGAAGGCCACCGCGAGGGAAACCCGTTCCGTTTACGCGGAAATCCTGGGAGACCGCGGCTGATGCGGGTCCTGATGATTACGCCCGAACCGCCCTATCCTCTGCACGGCGGCGGCGCTTATCGCATCGCATCCCTCGTCCACTACTTCTCGCGCCTCGCGCACGTCGATCTCATCCTGATCTCCGAAAGCGGGCAGCCCGCCCTCCTGCCCGATGGCCTCGTCCAGTCACAAACCGTGATCCCTCTCCCCGTCCACGGCAAAGGAATGTGGGAGCGTTACACGCGCAATGCCCGCCGCGCTGTCCGCGGCATTCCGCCTCTCGTCGACCGTCTGAGCGGCCTGGGCCCGGCCATCGCAAACGCAGTACGCGGCCGGCGCTATGACCTCGGCATCATCGAGCACTTCTGGTGCGCTCCCTATATCGGTGAGCTTCAGGCCATCTGCGATGAAACGGTGCTCGATTTGCACAACGTCGAATCGGTGTTGCACAAACGATGCGCCGCGACCGGGAGCGGCCTGATTGCGGCGGGGCACAGGCGCTTCGCGCCGGCGTCCCGCAAACTGGAATCCACGCTCCTGCCGCGGTTCTCGCGAGTGCTCGTTACATCCGAATCCGATGCGCGCCTCGTAACAAAAATTGCGCCCTCCGCCCGCACCGTGTTCTATCCCAACGCGCTTCCCCGCATGGAGCGGTCACTGCCCTCCGAACAGCCCGCTCTGGTGTTTTCAGCCAATTTCGAATATCATCCCAACATCGACGCCGTGCGTTATCTCACGAGCGAGATCTGGCCGGAAACGCGAAAGTACTGGCCGGAACTGAAAATCCGCCTCGTCGGCAGAGGGGATTCTTCCATTCGCCACCTCCTGCCGCTGGACGCGGGGATCGAAACTACCGGTCCCGTCGCCGATGCGCGAGCCGAAATTGCCGCCGCGCAGGTCGTCATCGCCCCGCTCCGGGCCGGAAGTGGTACCCGCATCAAAATCCTCGAAGCGTGGTCTGCCGCCCGCCCGGTGGTTGCGACTTCGATTGCGGCGGAAGGACTCCTCGCGGAACACGGCGGCAATATCGTGCTGGCCGATACGGCGGCCGATTTCGCGCGGGCCATCGTTGATCTTCTCGCCGACCCCGGGAAACGGCGTCGCCTGGGAACCGCCGGACAGCGCACATTCGAAACCCATTACACGTGGGAAGCCGCCTGGCGCGAGCTCGACCGAAACCTGCAACTCCCGGGTTCCGTGGAACTTAACCGCTATACTGGATGAGTCTGATGCGCTTTGCCGTTGACGCACACGCCCTGGGACGCCACCTCACCGGCAACGAAATCTACGTGCGCAGCCTGCTGCGCAGCTTCGCGGAACTCGATAAAAAGTCCGAGTTCCTCGCCTATGTGTCAGAACCCTCCGCCGACCACTGGGTACCCGAAAGATTCACGATTCGCCGGGTCGCCGCGAATCCGTATTCCCGGCTCGGCTGGGATATGGCGCGCCTTCTGCGCGCCGACCGCCCCGACCTGGTCCACGTACAGTACACGGCGCCGCTTTTTGGCCCCGCTCCGGTCGTCGTTACGGTTCACGACGTCAGCTTTCTCGAACATCCCGAATACTTTCCCCTCTCCCGGCGACTGCAACTGCAATGCACCGTGGAGCGGACGGTCCGTAAAGCCGCTCGCATCCTGACCGTCAGTGAGTTTTCACGCGATAGCATTCTCCGCTCGTATGATGTTCCGCCGAACAGGGTACGAGTCATCCCGAACGCCGCTAATCCGGAATTTCGCGTGATCGGCCGCGAACGGGCCGTCCACGCCGTGCGGGAACGCTTCGGACTGAATGCGCCTTTCGTGCTCTCCGTCGGCGACCTGCAGCCGCGCAAGAATCACATCGGGCTGATCGCCGCGTTCGCGAAACTCCTGCAGGCCCACAAGCAACTGAAGCATCATCTCGTACTGACCGGCAAGGAAACGTGGTTTACGCCCAAAGTGCGGGAAGCCGTTCGGGCATCCGGGTTTGCCGATCGTATTCACTTCACCGGATTCGTCAGCGACGATCAATTGCTGCATCTCTATAACGCCTGCGATTGCTTCGTGTTCCCTTCGTTTTATGAAGGTTTCGGTTTACCGATTCTCGAAGCCATGGCCTGCGGAAGAGCCGTCGCCTGCTCCAATGCCGCGGCGATGCCCGAAGTCGCCGATGGCGCAGGCATCCTGTTCGATCCCCACAGCGTGGACGAGATCCGGCGAAGCATGTCCGACATTCTGCTCGACCCGGAACTTCGCGCCCGGCTGGAGCGTCTGGGAGTGCAGCGGGCCGCGTACTTCAGCTGGCAGAAGGCCGCTCGCGACACGCTGTCGGTCTACAGAGAAGTGGTCGAGGAAAAACGCGGACGACGGAATCGCTCCGCCAGTACCGTACTTGCAGGAGCTCATCGGAAGCAATGAAATCAACTCTTCTGCTCGCGCTGCTCGTCGCCGCGCCCACGCATGCCGCCGGGCCCCTCGCCGGATTTCCGTTCACCGATGAGCGTCTTGCCTACACCATCTCCTGGCCGAGCGGCCTTGGTCTGGGTGAGGCGCATCTCACGTCGAAGCACTCCGCCTTCGGCTGGAACTTCGAATTCAACGTCAATGCGAGCGTGCCGGGCTTTGAAGTCAAAGATTCCTACACCGCCCACTCCAGCGAGGATTTCTGCGGAGTCGATTTCTCGCGGCAATTCCTGCATGGCTCGCGCAAGGGCGGCGAAACCGAAACGATTGACCGCTCGCATGAAACCGTGTCGCGCGTGACTTTGAGCGGCGGCGGCAAAAGCGACTTCTCCATTCCGGATTGCGTGAAAGACGGCCTCACGTTCCTGTTCTATGCCCGCCGGGAACTGGGTCAGGGCCGTGTCCCCACTGCCCAGCGGATCCTCTTCGGTGGGCTGTACGATATCCGTCTCGACTACGCCGGTGAGCAGACCATTCAAGTCGGCGACAAGCCCGCCCAGACGGACAAAATCGTCGGCAGCGTCAAGGGCCCGACTTCGGCCGTTCAGTTCGAAATGTTTTTCGCACGCGACCCTGCCCGCACACCGCTGCTCGTCCGGCTTCCTCTGTCGATGGGCAAGTTCCAGATGGAGTTAGTGCGCTGAACACTCTTCGCGTCGCGTTCTTCTCTCCGATGCCGCCGTCGAAGAGCGGCATAGCCGATTATTCGAGCGCGCTCGTCTCGGAGATGCGGAAGCGCGCGGAGGTCACTGTTTTCGACAGCGCCGAAACCCGGTTCGATCCTTCGCAATTCGACGTCGCCCTCTACCATCTCGGCAACAACCCGCATCACGACTTCGTGTACGATACGGCGCTGCGGCATCCGGGCGTCGTCGTCATGCACGAGGCCAATCTGCACCATCTCATCGCGCACGTCACCATCCGGCGCGGCGATTGGGACGCTTACGTCGCCGAGTGCGAATACAACGGAGGCGCCGCGGCCCTGGCTTTCGCGCAGCGCGTCCGCAAACTGGAGGTCGGCCCGGACTACGAAGGCATCGCGATGACCCGCCGCCTGCTGGAGCGTTCGCGAGGCGTCGTCGTCCACAGCGATTTCGTGGCCCGCGAAACCCGCGGTCAGGGCTTCGACGGTCCTGTCGCCACGATTCCGCACGGCGCCTGGATCCCCGAAACGGATCGGAACGGCGTCCGCCACCAGCTTGGACTCGATGAAGCGACGCCGCTGATCGGCGCCTTCGGCTACATCAAACCCTATAAGCGCATCGCCGAATCGCTGCGCGCCTTGAAGCGCCTTGTAAAACTCGATCCGCGCGTGCGCATGATCCTCGTCGGCGAACCGCACCCCGACTTCAAAGTCGATCAGCTCATCCGAACGCTCGGCCTGACCGATCACGTCCGCCTCCTCGGCTTCACCCCGATCGAAAAGTTCATCGATTACATGGGGGCCTGCGACATCATTCTCAACCTGCGCTACCCGACGGTGGGTGAGACTTCGGGCAGCCTGCAGCGCGCGCTCGGTCTCGGCAAAGCCGTCATCGTGACGGACATCGGTTCTTTCTCGGAGCTGCCCGACGATGTCTGCCTCAAGGTTCCCGTCACGCCCGAAGAAGAAGACCTCATCTTCGAATACCTCCATACTCTCGTCACCCGCCCGGAACTCGCCGCCGCCATGGGACGCCGCGCGAAGCACTGGGTCGCCCGCGAGTGCAACTGGAGCATCGTCGCCGAACGGTATGTCCGGTTTCTCCACGAAGTGGCCGGAAAGCCGCTGCCGGCGGAGCAGGCCGCCGCATCGGCCCCGCCCGAACCGCAACTCGTCGGAGAGGTGCGGCCCGAAGCCGTGGAAACCTGGATCGAGCCGGGTGGACGCGCTTATGCCGGCCAGCACATCTCGCGCTTCGTTCACACGCTCGAAATCACACCCGCCGGCGACGGGTCGAAATCGATTCTCGAAATGGGCGCGTACATGCAGATCACGCCGGCTCTGAAGTTCAAACTCGGTTACGGCAGCGTACGCGGCTGTTATTACGGTCCGCCCGGCCGCATCGACCACAAATCGATCGTCTCGGAAACAGGCGAGACGTTCGAATGCGACATTGACCACTTCGACGCCGAGAAGCACGTCTATCCTTACGCCGACGAGTCGTTCGACACCGTTCTGTGCTGCGAACTCGTTGAGCACCTCTTCGAAGATCCGATGCACATGATGAGCGAGATCAACCGGATTCTCAAACCGGGCGGACATCTGGTTCTCACTACTCCGAACATCGGTTCTCTGCGCGCCGTTTCCGCGATCCTGCTCGGCTATCATCCGGCCTTCTT
>DASZUZ010000669.1:0-5255 GCA_035547415.1 Bryobacteraceae bacterium
GTGCCTCATCTTCCACCATGCGGTCCGCCGCAAACTCTCCGAAAGCCTGAGGTAGCCCTGATATCCAAGGCCCGCCAACGATCATCGTGTCGGCCCGCACACTGGAATCAAGGGTGCGTTTGATCCTTCGGAATGCCTCGAACAAGCCGGGCCAAACCGGGCGCATTGCCGCTACCAAAAGACCCGAAACAATCCGCTGCTATCGTCGGACTGCATTACGTCAGCTGCAATTCCCCCGGATTCCAGCGGAAACGGGCTGGCAAGGGCTTCGTCTACATCGACTGCGACGGTGCCGTGATCCGTGACCACGAAGTCCTCCGGCGCATTCACTCCCTCGTCCTTCCCCCGGCTTGGGATGCAGTCTGGATCTGCCCGCTTGCGCACGGGCATCTGCAGGCTACCGGCATCGACGCTCGCGGACGCCGTCAATATCGCTATCACCCGCATTACCGGAAAATCCGGAACCACACCAAATTCCATCGAATGCTGGATTTTGCGGACGCGCTCCCCGGTATCCGAACCCGCGTGGATCGGGATCTCGGCCTCCGCGGACTGCCGCGTGAAAAGGTCATCGCCACCGTTGTCCGGCTTCTCGAAACCACGTTCATCCGTGTCGGCAACGAAGAATACGCGCGGGAAAATTCGTCCTTCGGTCTGACTACGCTGCGCGACCGGCACGTTCGGATCGAGGGCAGCACCATCCGTTTCCGCTTTCGCGGCAAGAGCGCGCAAATGCATGACATCGCGCTCGAGGACAAACGCCTAGCCCGGATCGTTCGCGAGTGCAGGGACCTCCCCGGTTACGAGCTCTTTCAGTATCTCGACGAATACGAGGAACTCCACTCCGTCGATTCAGCCGATGTGAACGGGTATCTCCACGAGGTCAGCGGAACTGATTTTTCAGCGAAGGATTTTCGAACCTGGGCGGGCACGGTCCAGACGGCGCTGTTCCTGGGCGAAATCGGCCCCTCTGCCAGCGAGACAGAGGCGAAACGCAATATCGTTGCCGCTATCAAACAAACCGCCGAACGCCTTGGCAACCGTCCGGCCACATGCCGGAATTATTACGTACATCCCGCGATCCTTGAGGCTTATCTGGATGGATCGCTGCTCAAACTAATTCCCGGGGCGGGCGAAATCAACAGCGCGGACACCCCCTCCCGGCTTTACCCGGAGGAAAATTGTGTCGTAAAGATAATCCGGGAGAAGTCGCCCGCGCTGATCGAAGCTCTGCCCGTTCGGGCTGCCTGAACCAATCCTTACTACTTGATAAACTGCACGGCGGCGAAGATTCCGCCGACGGCCACAATGGAGACAGCGCTGATGATGATGTATTTCACCCATTTCTCTTTGCTGCTGCCTTCCATCGCGACGTTCTTCATTTGATCTTCGATACTGTCGAACATGCTTGACCTCCATGGGTTTCTCCCACCCGCGGGGAGAAGGATATATATATCCCTTCGACCGAGATATTACTCCTGTTGAAGCCCGGAGGGAAGCGGGGGGTGGAAATCCGAAGCAGGTATCTTAAGAACTCCTACTTCGCCACCGGCTGCGCGACGTTCTTCGTGTTTGCCGGATCGCCCATTGCGACCGACCGAAGCTGATCCGGATTTGGAAGCGTTGACGAATCCCAGCCGCCTCCCAAAGCGAGAATCAGGTCCACGGCGGAAGTCATCCGCCGCTGCAGCAGGGCAACCGCGGTCCGCTCGTCGTTCAGCGCGATCGTCTGTGTGGTGATCACGTTGAGGTAGGAGTCGGTGCCTGCTTTGTATCGATCCGTCTCGAGTTGCAGCGCCTGTTCAGCCGCCGCGACAGCCTGCGCCTGCTGCTGGGCTTCTTCCGTGAGGACCTTGAGATTCGACAGATTGTCCTCCACCTGTTGGAACGCCGTCAGCACCGTCTGACGGTAAGCGGCGACCGCGGCGTCATAGTTCGCCTGAGCGCCTTCGAGCGTCGCGTTGCGGCGTCCGAAATCGAAAAGGGTCTGGCTGAGTTGCGGCCCGGTTGACCATACGCGGCTGGCCCAGGTGAACAGATTCGCCAGACCTGGGTTTGCGATGCCGGCGGTCGCCGAAAGCGTCAGGGTTGGGTAGAAAGCCGTTTCAGCAAGCCCGACGCCCGCGTTCGCGGCCGCGACGAGCCGTTCCTGCGCGGCGATGTCCGGCCTGCGTTCGAGCAGAACCGAAGGAACTACCACCGGGATTGGCGGCGGCGGATTCTGGATCCGTCCCGCCGGAATTGCCAACTCGGAGGGTGCCCGGCCTGTGAGGACGGCGATCGCGTGTTCCAGTTGATTGCGCTGTGTGCGCAGGTCCGTCGCTGCAGCCTGCGTTGTATAAAGCTGAGTCTGCGCCAGCGTCACGTCCGCGCGCGATGCCACGCCGCCGTTGAAGCGATTGATCGTGAGCGTCAGGTAGGTCTGGTACGCCTTGATCGTATCGTCCAGCAGAGTGATCTGCATGTCCGTGCTCAGCAGCGTGAAGTAATCGAGAGCCAGCGTTGCCTGGAGACTGAGCCGCAGATTTTCAAGATCCGCGGCGGATACCTGCGCGTTGGCATTGGCGTTCTCCACGGCCAGACGAACGCGGCCCCAGAGATCCGGCTCCCACGACGCGGTGAAGGGGATCTGGAAATTCGATGTCGTTCCCCGCGCGGTGTCGCCCTGTGTAATCGCCGGGGACGAACCGATCACCGGAAAGTAATTGGCGCGGTTGCCCAGGATGATGCTGCGCGCAACACGGAACTGCGCCTCAGCCTGTTTGACGTTGAAATTGTTCAGACTGATCCGCTCTTCGAAATCGTTGAGTTGCGGGTCGCCGAAGATCTCCCACCATTTGCCCTTGAAAGATCCATCGCTCGGAGTCGCGGTCTTCCACTGGTCGCTGCCCGCGAATTCCTTGAATGCGGGCGGAGCCTGCACCACGGGCTTCTGGTACTTCGGGCCAACGGTGCAGGCGGAACAGAATACAGAACCAATCAGAGCCAGCTTCAGGCGCGCGTTCAATCGGCACTCTCCGCGAGTCCGCCCGGGATGAGGATGGATGGGCGCCTGCCGGTGTGCTTCCGGCTGAAACGATGACGAAGACGATCGAGAGACAAGTAGATCACGGGTGTTGTGAATAGGGTCAGCATCTGGCTGACGATCAGGCCGCCCACAATGGCGATTCCAAGGGGACGGCGCAACTCGGAACCGGTACCGATGCCGAGCGCGAGAGGCAGCGCGCCAAGGAGCGCTGCCATTGTGGTCATCATGATGGGCCGGAAGCGCAGCAGGCACGCCTCGAAGATGGCGTCGTACGAGTTCTTGCCTTCATTCCGCTCGGCCGCGAGCGCAAAATCGATCATCATGATGGCATTCTTCTTCACGATGCCAATCAGCAGGATGATCGCGATCATCGCGATGATGTCGAGCTGCGTTCGGAACAGGACCAGCGCAATCAGCGCGCCGATGCCGGCGGACGGCAGCGTGGAAATAATCGTGAGCGGGTGGATCAGGCTTTCATACAGAATTCCAAGCACGATGTAGACCGCCAGTAACGCCGTCATGATGAGGATCGGCTGGTTCGAAAGTGAATCCTGGTAAGCCTGCGCCGTGCCGGCGAACTTTCCGGTGACACTGGTGGGCAGGCCCATGTCGATTTCCGCTCTATTGATCGCCGCCACGGCGTCGCTCAGCGAAACGTTATCCGCCAGATTGAAGGAAATCGTGGACGCGGGGAACTGACCCTGATGAGGCAGGGACAACGGCGTAATCCCTTCCGACCAGTGCGCGAACGATGAGATCGGCACTTCGATGCCGCGGGGCGTCTGCACGTAAACCTTTTCGAGAACTTCGGGGCTCGACCACCACTTCTGTTCCAGCGCCAGCACCACATGATATTGGTTGATGGACTTGTACATGGTGGAGACCTGCCGCTGGCCGAACGCGCTGTAGAGTGCGCTGTCCACTGCCTGCGCGGTCAGCCCGAGCCGGGATGCCGTGTCCCGATCGATGGTCAGATTCTCCGATAACCCCGAGTTCTGCTGGTCGGAACTGACGTCGGTGATTTCCGGCAGATGCTGCAGGCGGGCCAGAACCTTGGGACCCCATTCGGCCAGCAGGTCCAGATCCTGTGTCTGCAGCGTGTACTGGTATTGCGCATTCCCTTGTCGCCCGCCGATGCGGATATCCTGATTCGATTGCAGGTAAAGAGTCGCTCCTGGCATTCCGGCCGTCTTGCGGCGAAGCCGGGAGATCACTTCGTCGGCAGTGGACTTGCGCTGCCCGATCGGCTTGAGCTGGCAGAATAACTGAGCGCTGTTGCCTCCGCCCCGTCCGAACCCGCCGGCGCCGGCGAAAGCGTCCACGGTATCGACATCCGGATCGCTGCGCACCTGCGCTTCGAACCATCGGACTTTTTCCGAGAGGGCCGCGAAGGAAATGTGCTGTTGTCCCTGAATCTGGCCCATCAGGCGTCCGGTATCCTGCTGCGGGAAAAAGCCTTTCGGAATCTTGACGTACAGATAGACGTTCACCGCAATAGTCACCGCCATCACCGCCATCGTCAACGCCGGGTGATGCAGCACGACCTGAAGCGCCGAAGAATACGTCGAAATGATCCAGTTGAAGAACTTCTCACTCCAGTTGTAAAGGCGGCCGTGCTCGTGCTTGACCTTCAGCAGGCGCGAGCACATCATCGGCGTCGCGGTCAGGGAAACGATCATTGACATTGCGATCGCGATCGAAAGCACGACGGCGAACTCACGGAACAGACGGCCCACAATGCCGCCCATCATCAGAATCGGGATGAATACCGCGATCAGCGAAACGCTCATCGAAAGGACGGTAAACCCGATCTCCTGCGCGCCCCGGAGAGCCGCCTGCATCGGTTGAACGCCGTTCTCGATGTGGCGTGTGATGTTCTCGATCACCACGATGGCATCGTCGACGACGAAGCCGGTCGCAATCGTCAGGGCCATGAGCGACAGATTGTCCAGGGTATAGCCGAGCAGATACATCGCCCCGAAGGTACTGATCAGGGACACGGGACCGGAGATGCTCGGAATGAACGTCGCCCATCCATTTCGGAGGAACAGGAAGACCACGAGGATGACCAGGCTGATCGAGATACCCATGGCTTCCTCGGCGTCGATGACGGAAGCGCGAATGGTCGTCGTGCGGTCGTTATCGATACTGAGTTCGACGGTCGGAGGCAGAGAGGCCTGAAATTGCGGCAGCACGGCGCGTACGTTGTCGGCCGTCTCGATGATAT
>DASZUZ010000670.1:0-2745 GCA_035547415.1 Bryobacteraceae bacterium
TACCGTACCCGTCGTAGTCACCACCACCGCCGGCGCTGCGACGACAACCGTCACGCTGAATCGGTTCGCGCCTTCGCTCAGCCTGATCGACGTATCGGCGAACGGTCTCGGATATGTCGCCGGAATCATTCTGAGGCCGAACGGCTCGGGAGCCTACGGGGGCGGCGCTTACGACATCCTCGGTCCGACAGGGAATCTGCTCGGCTTTCGCACCGTGGCAGCGAACCCGGGGGACGTTGTTGAACTCTTCGGAGTCGGCTTCGGCCCGGCCACCCCCGCCGTTCCGGCTGGACAGCCATTCTCCGGAGCGGCGCGGATCGACAACGACCTGACGCTCTCGATCAACTCCGTAAACGTACATCCGGACTTCGTAGGACTCTCAAGCTCAGGCCTTTACCAGGTCAACCTCACGGTTCCGACTGGCTTGGGTGAAGGACTGGTTCCCATTGAGGCTTCCGTCGGTGGCATGCGAACGCAACCGAAGGTCGTGTTTCCCTTAGGGCTCACGACTATACCTATCAGTTCCGGTCCTGTTGGGACCGGGGGTATCGGAGGCGGCGGGACAGGCGGAAGCTTTGGAGGCGGCTCCAGCGGCTTCGGCGGTGGTTCCGGAGGGAGCTTCGGCGGCGGTTCCGGGGGCGGCTCGGATGCAGTACATCCGCCGGGGCATCATAAGGCGCCGTGGAGACCAAGGCTCCGTTTTCCACCGAAATGACACATCTGGAGTTGCCGAACATCCTTCGCGCCTGTCGGTGATCTCATGTCCTGCAGATTGATCCTCATCGGGTGGGATGCCGCCGACTGGAAAATCATCCGTCCCCTCATGGCCGCGGGCCGGATGCCTAACCTCCGGCGCCTTGTCGAAAACGGCGCTTCAGGGCCGATCGCCACCATTCATCCGCCGCTTTCGCCTATGCTGTGGACTTCGATCGCGACCGGAAAGCGGCCATTCGGGCACGGAATTCACGGCTTCTCCGAGCCCACTCCGGACGGACGTGGCGTGCGGGCCGTGACGAACCTTTCACGCACATCGAAGGCCATCTGGAACATTCTCAATCAGAACGGTCTGCGCAGTGTTGTCGTCGGATGGTGGCCCAGTCATCCCGCCGAACCGATCGATGGTGTAATGATCTCCGACCAGTACCACCGCGCATGCGGCCCGATCGATCGGGATTGGCCGCTGCCAGCCGGCGCGGTCCAACCGCCTGAACTGGCCGGGACGCTGTCCGGCCTGCGCGTACATCCTGACCTGCTGACGCCCGACATCGTAGAGCCGTTCGTGCCCCTCGCGCGGGAGGTCGACCAGGACTACGATATTCGGCTGGCATTGCTGATGCGGACGCTTGCGGAATGTATGTCCATACAGGCCGCTGCCCTTTGGCTGATCGAGCATCAGAGGTGGGATTTTTTCGCCGTCTACTATGACTCGATCGATCACTTTTGTCACGGCTTCATGAAGTACCACCCGCCTCGGCAATCCTGGATCGCGCCACGGGATTACGAGTTGTACAGGCATGTGGTTTCGATGGCATACGAGTTCCACGATCGGATGCTGGGCGCTCTGCTGGAAAAATCAGATCCGGACACCAGGGTCGCCATCGTGTCGGATCACGGTTTTCATCCGGATCACTTGCGTCCCGCCTCCATCCCCCGCATCCCGGCCGGTCCCGCGATCGAGCATCGGGATCTGGGCATCCTCGTGGTGAGCGGCCCTGGAATCGGCAAAGGCGAATCGTTGCACGGAGCTTCGATCCTGGACATCGCGCCGACAATCCTTGCGCTGTACGGCTTGCCCGTGGGAGAAGACATGGACGGCAAAGTGCTCATAGGGGCATTCGCCGACTCCCCGAAGGTCAGAGTCATTCCGAGTTGGGATGACGAAGTTGGCGCGGACGGATGCCATCCGCCAGATTTGCGCTTCGACCCCTGGTCGGGACGCGAAGTTCTCCGGCAACTGGTCGCGCTCGGCTACGTCGAACCGCTCGACGGGAACCGCGACGTGGCAGTGGAGAGAACGCTCCGCGATTTGCGCTGTAACCTCGGAGAGGCTTATCAGGACGCCGGCAGGCACATCGAAGCATATAGCATTTTCTCAGAGTTGTGCGCCGCCGCCCCCGATGAACAGCGCTTCGCTGTCCGGCTCTTCGTGTCGTGCCAGGCCCTCGGCAAACACGACGAGATGCAGCGAATAGTCCAAGACCTCCGTGACCGGCCGCAGTTGCCGATTGAACAGGCTCGAATTTCCCGCGGCCAGCCGGAACTGATGGACTACCTGAAGGCGCAGGTTCTGATAAGCGGCAACCGTCTTCCGGAAGCACTGGAAACGCTGAAGCGATTACCCGCAGACTGCCTGCAACGTGGTTTGCTGGCGGAAATTGGCGGCATTTATCTGCGGCTGGGCCGGTGGGCGGAAGCGCTGCAGACATATAAAGAGGCGCTGCGAACCGATCCGGAGAATGCCCATGCTCACCTCGGGATGTGTCGAATGGCTTTGCGACGAAAGAAATTCAGAGCCGCCGCAGGTTCGGCGGTGAGGGCGCTCAAGAGCTTGCCTCACGATCCCTTGGCGTATTTCCTTCTGGGCCGCTCACTCGCTGGTTTGGAGCGGTACGCGCAAGCGGCGGAAGCCTTTCGCGCGGCCATTCACTACAATCCGAATTTTCCGGAAGCTCACATTCAACTCTCCGCGCTCCTCGCAAGACGCCTCGGCGATGCTGCGTCCGCCCGGGAGCATCGTCGCCTCGC
>DASZUZ010000671.1:0-1601 GCA_035547415.1 Bryobacteraceae bacterium
GGCGAATGCGCGTTTTTGGGTGAGAAGCAGCGGACCGAAGAGGCCGTTGCCCTCGATGCAACCAAGGTCATGACGTGGTCCACGGCCGAAATTGAGGAACTGGTGGTTCGCCGCCCGCGCCTCGGTATCGCGCTCGTGCAGCTTCTTGTTCGCCGGTCCCAGGAGTTTGGGGCCCGTATCGAGAGCTTTTCTATCGATAACATCGGCCGGCGCCTCGTTCGCTCGCTGATCCGGTTCTCCGAACGCCTTGGCCGTGACAGCGGCGATGGCTCGGTCGACATGATGCCGTTCACCCACGAACTGCTCTCGCAGTACGTCGGCACGTCACGCGAAATCGTCACCCATTACATGAACCAGCTTCGCCGCCAGGGATACCTGAACTACTCCCGCAAAGGCATCAGCCTCAACCGCGAAGCCCTGCGCGACTGGCTCCGCCGCGACACCTCGGCCAACGGCGAATAAGCCGCGGACGGGGCTCTACGCGGGCGCGCCGGCATTTTCCCGCGCCGGCCGCATCAGCATCACCGTAACATTATCGGGACTTCCGGCAGCGTGAGCGGCTTCCATCAGCCGTTCACATCGCTGCTGGAGTGTTCCTTCCCCTTCGCGCAGAATCCTTCCGATCTCACAGTCCGGTACCACCCCGTGCAATCCGTCCGTCGTCAGCAGCAAAGTGTCATCCACCGCCAGTTCCACCGCATAGTAGAGAATCCGGACCGCTGACGCCACTCCCACCGCCATCGTCAGCACATGCCGCATCGGATGCTTCCGCAGGCTGGCTTCATCGAGCCCCATCCCGGCCCCGACTTCCTCCACCCAGGTCTGATCCTTCGTGACCGCCCGCAGTTCACCGTCATGCAGCACGTACGCCCGGCTGTCCCCCACACTGGCGATCGCAAGGTCGTTCGGCCGCGTCTCCAGGACTGCGACAACCGTCGTACCCATGCCTTCAAGGCTGGGATCATGACTCGCCGCCGAAAGCACCAGATCGTTGGCTTCTTCGACTGCGCTCAGCAGCGCCGCCGCATCGCGATGGGAAGACCGGCGGATCGATTTCTCGATCGCTTCCACAGCCATCTGGGACGCCTGCTCGCCGCCCCGGGCGCCTCCCATGCCATCCGCCAGCATGAACAGCCCGAGTTCCCGCACGATGCGGAAAGCATCCTGATTGGATCGCCGGACTTGACCTGGGTCCGTTAGCGCGCAGACTTCGAGCATGAGCGATTTTCCACTATACCGTGCGCGAAAACCCACTTCGCGTTTCACGTTAACGACCGGGCTATCTCCCGATGTTGTCCGGAGCTATCTCCCGGCCGTTTTTCCCGCGCTCAACAGATTCGCAAAAATCCGAAATGCTCCCGGCACGCCGGCGGGTAATTCCCGGAACCAGGAAAATGACGTGTAAATATATGCACCTTTTCCATAGCGCGCGTACAATAACGCTCCTTTGAGTTCCTTCTCTCCGGTGTCATGCGTTTCGAAAGGGGTCTCATATTTGGAGTCCCAGGTATCTGCGAAATACACGCCGCGCTCCTGCACCCACCCGGCGAAATCCGCCGCGGTGATCGCATTCGGCGTCTGCACAATCGTCGATGAAGGAT
>DASZUZ010000672.1:0-7619 GCA_035547415.1 Bryobacteraceae bacterium
AAGAGAGAAGCTGCGCGATGATGTCGCACGCGCTCCGTACCTCAAAAGATGCGTGCCGGGGAAGCTTGTGGTGGCACGAGATCAGTCCCCAGAGCTTTCCGTCCCGCAGAATGGACACGGACATGGAAGCCGCCGTCCCCATGTTTTTCATGTACTGCGCGTGGACGGGCGAAACGCTTCGCAACGTCGCAAATGTGAGGTCGAGCGGCCGCCCCGTGCGCGGATTGACCGCGGGCTCAATGTGAGAGGGAACGTAATCGGCGTCCGGGATCATTCGCAGGCGATTCAGGCGGTACAGTTCGCGGGCTTGCGCCGGAATATCGCTCGCGGGGAATCGCAGGTCGAGGTACGACGGCAACTCTTCATTGCGGTCCTCCGCGATCACCGTTCCGTTCAGATCCGCATCGAAACGATAAATCAGCACGCGATCGAATCCGGTGATCCGCCGCACCTCGCGCGCCGCGACAGAACTCATCTCTTCGGTCGATACGGCAGGCGCAAGGTCGCTCATAAAACGGGTCACGAGGCCATAGACCTGGCTGAACCCGATACTTCCGGTTGACGCGCCGCTTTCCAGTTCCAGAATCAGAATGCCTTCGCGCCGGTGCGCGAGAGCCTGATAAGGCTGATCGCCGATCTGCAGCGACATCAGATATTCGGGGTTGTTTTCGAGCTTGAGAGCCGCGTTTTCGAGCGCCGCCCGCAATCGCGAACCATTCTGGTCACCGAAGATCTCCTCGACGCGCCGGCCACAAACTCCGGCTGAGTCCGCCGCAAGAATGGAGCGGCAGTTTTCGCTGGCCTGCTCGACCCGATAATCGGGCTCGTCCAGAGCCAGCAGCATGCCGTGCGGCTGAATGCTTCCGGGAATATGAATCGGCTCGCGATCGCACATGCTGACCGCCGCCGCAATTTCGTCGCTGATGCGCGTCAAATGACTCTCTCCGGGCACATCCAGACGCGCATCGATTGGAACGTCGCGACGGCGGACGTCACGATTTCGTCGTGAGAGCCCACCGCTTCGCGCTCGATCATGGCCCGGAATTCCTTCCACATGGTGGCCGTGCGGCGGCCATAGCCGGAAAAGAATTCCGCGCCGTCATCGGCAAGGTTAAATTTCTTCTCGAAATAGGGCGCCAGAATCTGCCCGCCGAGGGTCGCTCCTTCCAGCACGTACATGGAGCCCAGAATGCGTTCATACGTATCCAGCGGTGGCAGGGCGTCGCAGTGGGGGATCCGCGAGATCTGCTCCCTGCTGCAGCCCAGGTATTCGAGGTCATCCACCAGCTTCCACGTCTTGCGCCGCCGCGCAAGCAGGTTCGGCGAGACTTCGGAAACCGCCCGCTCCCAGGGGAGGTAAAAACCATAAAATCGGCGCAGAAGATGCCGGTAATCCGTGAGACTGAACTCCGGCTGCATCAAGCTGAGTTCCGCTTCGATTTTCCTGTGGTGTTCCTGTGTTTCCTCTTTAAGTCGGGCGAGCAGCATGGACCGGGCTGGAATAGGTTCAGACGATTCGATCTTAGCTGGTTCAGGCGCTCATTACGGCTGTTTCGAACACCAATGCCGTATACTCCCGCACGCAGCCGTGCTTCTCTGCGTGAAAAATCGCATTGTTTTCTGCTGTGCTTTTATCGGTTTGTACGGCTTCTCAACGGACGGGACGAACGCAGAACTCCGGGGTCATCCGGTCGGGACAGGTGAGCGGTCCCTCAGGCTCACGGGTCAGGACAGCCAGCATGTGAGTGGGCTTGAGCCGCCCCGCCAGCATTTCCCGTTCATCGCATGCGTGTACCCGGTCTATGAAGGATCGGTCCCATTCCGCGTCTGCGTTGAAATTCGGCCCGAATCCCCGGTCTGTGAACGGGTCCGTCACGTTTCCGAAGGCATAGAAAAACTGGAAAGGAAAACGATCCAGCATCAGCGGCAGGATGTCCTGCGACCGGATGCCTTCGAATCCTTCGAGTGAACAATCCCAGTCCGGATAGGCGGTCTCCTGCCGCCGCAACTGGTGGTTATAACGATAGCTCTCCGGCAATTCACTCCAGAACTCTTCGACCAGCGCGAGCGCCTCCGGCCAGCGGCGGTGCCCGTTCCTGCCGATCATATCTGAAGCGATCAGCAATCCGCGTGGCCGCAGGGATCGCTCCACGGCGTCGAAAAGCCTTTCCAGTTCCACGACGTGATGCAGGGCCTGATTGGCCACAACCGCGTCGTAATCGCAGGCGGGCTCCCAGGCGTTGAAATCGCCGCGCAGCGGGTTGATGTGTTGCCCGAGCCCCTGGGCCGCCGCGCTTTGCCTGCCGCGATCAAGCATCTGCTCGTTCAGATCGAGGCAGTCGATGACGAAATCCCGAATGCCGGCATTCAGCAGCCCCGAAGCCAGCCGGATTTCCGTATCGCAATTGCCCGCGCCGATACTGATAAACCGTTTTCGCCGGGTACCGGCGCGCTCCGCCGCGCTCCGCAGATTCCGCAGAAAGAACTGATCCGCCGACTCCACGCCGAGCCGCGCCAGTTGCGGCAGAATATAGCGGTTCAGCCAGTAAAAGCAGATGGGTGGCAGGTCATGAACGTTGGCGTTGTCTTTGTATGCCCGCCGTTCCGACTCCACCCTCTCCGCGTAGTTTGGACCTCGTGAGTCCATGAGTTCCCTTCGGGCCTGCTTGCGCCGTTATGCCCAGCCCGTGGCGAGTTCCACAAAGGTCCCGAGCGGGATCCCCGTCGGGCCCTTCGCAAGATACGGCTTGGCGTCGTCGAGCCAGGCCGTCCCCGCGATATCCACGTGGATCCACGGCGTGTCCCCCACGAACTCCTTCAGGAACATCGCGGCCGTGCAGGCGCCGCCCCACCGTCCTCCGATGTTCTGAATGTCCGCGTATACGGTTTTGAGCATCTCGCGATACTCGTCGTAGAGCGGCATGTGCCACATCTTTTCGCCGGACCCTTTGGCCGCGTTCATCCAGCGTTCGAGGAAGGCGTCGTTGTTGGTGAAAACCCCTGAACTCGCATAGCCCAGCGCCACCACGATCGCGCCTGTCAGCGTCGCTGCGTCCACCAGGTGCGTACACCCGAGCTGCTTCGCATAGGTGATGGCATCCGCGAGAATCAGCCGGCCTTCCGCGTCCGTATTCAGAATTTCGATGGTTTTCCCGGACAGCGATTTGACGATATCGCTCGGCCGCTGTGCCCGGGCGCCCGGCATGTTCTCGACCGCCGGAACGACGCCCGTCACGGCGATGCCGGGTTTCAGCCGCGCAATGGCCTGCATGGCTCCAATGACCGCTGCGCCGCCCGCCATGTCGTACTTCATCTTTTCCATGCCTTCGGAAGGCTTGATCGAGATGCCGCCGGTGTCGAAGGTCACGCCTTTGCCCACCAGCGCCAGATGCGCATCGCCGGACGCCTTCTCCGGCTTGTACTGGATGACGATCATCGCGGGTGGCTCCGCGCTTCCCTGAGCCACTCCAAGCAGCGCTCCCATGCCGAGCTGGCGCATGCGGTCCTGATCCAGGACGTCGAAAGTCAGTCCCGCTTCCCCTGCCATCGCGCGGGCGCGCTCCGCCATCGCCATGGGCGTCATCCGGTTCGGCGGCTCCACCGCAATATCGCGGGAGAGGTTCAGCGCTTCACCGAGAATTCTTCCGCGCTCCAGCGCTGCATCCAGTTCTGCATCCGCGGCGGCAACCGCAATTTCGACGGTTTCAATGACCTTGTTGCCGTCTTTTTCGGTTTTGAGAAGATCGGGCTCCCAGGAGCCGGCAAGCGCGCCCTCGGCGACAGCCGTCACGTTCGCCGCATTCGACGCTGCGCCATCGAGCGCGAGAGCGACTCGCTTCGCGCCTTTGCTTTTCAGCAGGCGGACCGCCGCCGAGGCGAGCTTTCCGAGCGCTGCCGCGTCCAGCTTCTCGGGCTTGCCGGAACCGGCGATCAGGACGCGCCGCGCCGCGAAACCTTCCACCTGATGAACGAGGGTGAACTCCAGAAACTTTCCGGTGATCTCGCCCGAGTCATACAGAGCGGCCAGTGGTCTCTCCAGTTCCGGGCGCTTCCGGCCTTCCGCCCCGAAAAGTACCAGCGCATCCGTCATCAGGCCAGAGAGATCCTGTCGAACCAGCTTCAGCTCCATTGCACGTCCTTTCTTTATGAGTGTTCCCTATGAGCGCGTCTTGCTCTCGCGGACAGCGGCGCGCGCCTCGGCTTCGGCGGTTTTCGCTCGTTCCGTTTCACGCTTGTCGTGGAATTTCTTCCCTTTTGCGACAGCGATCTCACATTTTATCCTGCCGTTTTTGAGGTACAGCCGCGTCGGGATGAGCGAGAGTCCCTTCTCGCGAGTCGCCGCCAGCAGTTTTTCGATTTCCCGCCGGTGCAGCAGGAGCTTTCGCGATCGCACGGGACTGTGATTGAACCGATTCCCGTGACTGTATTCGCTGATATGAGCGTTCAGCAGCCAGGCTTCGTTGTTCTCCACCTGCGCATAGGCTTCCCGAAGCTGCACTTTGCCCGCCTTCGCGGCTTTGACCTCGGTGCCGGTCAGAGCGATACCCGCCTCGTAGCGGTCCAGCAGGAAGTAGTTATGCCCGGCCTGGCGGTTGTCGCTCAGGACTTTCGTCGTTTCGTTCTGTCCTGCCATGCCGTGAATCCCCGAAATTTATCAACGTCTGGCCGCTGTGACGCGTCAGACATTTCGATGATAATTCAGCCCAGCCCGTGCGCGCATCCTGGCCGGCTCCGGTGAGAATCCCTTTAGCCGAATCTAAGATGAGCCGCTTCAATCAGTTAACCGCTATCGTTCTTGCTTCCTTCCTGATTCTGCCTCCGGCCCCGCTTGGCGCCAAAACACGTAAAGGCGACAAGCTTCGCAACGACGCCCGGGCCGAAGAGCTGAAGGGCAACTTCGACCACGCGCTCGAACTGGCCGAACAGGCGATGGAGAAGGACCCCTCGGACCCCGCCTACGTGCTCGAGGTTCGCCGCGTGCGGTTTGAGGCTGGCGCGGCCCACGTCAAAGCGGGCCAGAAGCTGCGCGCCGCCGGCAAGCTCGAAGAGGCGCTGGCTGAATTTCAGAAGGCCTACGGCATCGATCCCGCCTCGGACATCGCGGAACAGGAAATCCGCCGCACCAAAGAGATGATCGACCGGGCAAAGACGGGCGGCGGGTCGGCCGACACGTCCCTGAATCCGGACGAAAAAAAAGCCCTCACGCCGTCACAACTCGCGCGGCGGGAAGCGCAGCAGCGCATCGACTCTCTGCTCCCCGTGCCTGAACTCCGGCCCCTCAGCAACGATCTCATCGATCTGAAGATGATGAACAAGCCGCGTGTCCTGTTCGAAACGGTCTGTAAAGTCGCCGGCGTGAATGTCCTGTTCGACCCCGAGTACAACCAGCAGCAAACCATTCAGCAGGTGCAGATCGATCTGAGCCGCACCACGCTCGAAGAGGCGCTCGATCAGATCGGCTTCGTTACCAAGTCATTCTGGAAGCCGCTTTCGAACAACACGATTTTCGTCACCGTCGACAATCCCACCAAGCGCCGCGAATATGCGGAGCAGGTGGTCAAAGTCTTCTATCTGAATAACGTCACCAGCGCGCAGGAGATGCAGGAACTCCTTACCGTTCTGCGTACCGTGGTGGACGTGCAGAAAGTTTTTAACTACACCGCTCAGAACGCCCTGGTCGTTCGCGCCGAAGCCGACACCATGGCGCTGGTCGAAAAGCTGGTAGCGGACCTGGACAAGCCACGCGGCGAATGCGTTATCGATGTGATGGTTCTGGAAGTGAGCAGCAGTTACATGCGCAGCCTGGCGGCTGCCTTTGCGCCCACCGGTATCACCACGAATGCGGTTTTCGCGCCACGGCCAGGCATTACTACACCGGGGATACAAACGAGTACGCCGGCTTCCGGAACCACGGATCCGACGGTGCCGGTGACCACCCCGGCTGCCGGCGGCTCGGTCACCCAGATCCCTTTTTCCGCGCTGGGCCGCATCTCGAGCGCCGACTATTCGATTACCAATCTTCCCGGCGCCCAATTTGAAGCCGTCCTGAACAACTCCAGTACGCGCATCCTCCAGTCTCCGCAGATTCGCGCGGCCGATAATGCGAAGGCGTCCATCAAGATCGGCGACAAGGTTCCGACGGCCACCGGCAGCTTCCAGCCCGGCGTCGCCGGCGTCGGCGTGAGTCCCCTGGTCAACACGCAGTTCACATTCCTGGATGTCGGTGTCAACGTGGATATCCAGCCGCGGATCCACGACAATAACGAGGTTTCGCTGCACATGGAACTCGATGTCTCGCAGGTCAAGGACCGCATCGATCTGGGCGGTGTTTCCGAGCCTGAAATCAGCCAGAACAAGGCTACGGCCGATGTTCGTCTGAAAGATGGCGAAGTGAACCTGATCGGCGGCATCATTCAGAACACGAACAGCCGCGCCACCACCGGTATCCCCGGCCTCGGCAGCGTTCCTCTCATCGGCAAGCTCTTCAGCGCCGAAAACGTGGAGCGCAATAAAACGGAGCTGGTCATCGCGATCATTCCACATATCGTTCGCGGGCCCGATATCACCAGCGCGAACCTGCGTGGCGTGGCGGCCGGCAACCAGACGCAGATTAAAGTTGGCTATGCGCCGCGCCGCAGCGTTGTCGCGCTGCCGCAGCAAGGCGTGGTAACGCCGCCGTCGACAGCGGCGCCGCCCGCTACAGCCCCGCCCGCGACCGCGCCCCCGGCAACCGCACCTCCCGCGACCGCGCCCCCGGCGCCCGCCGGTCCGCCAGCCCCCGGCGGCCCGGCGCGCGTCAGTTTCCTGCCGGGCGCGAGCGTCGATACGCAGTTGAATCAGCCGGTCACGGTTTCTCTTTACGCGGAGAACGTGTCCGACCTGATCTCCGCGGCGGCGCACCTGCAATACGACCCCCGTATCCTGCGCATCAACAACATCCTCGCGGGTGACCTGCCGCAGAAAAACGGGACGCAGTTGCAGCCATCGAAGAACATTCTGAACGATACCGGCGCGGCTGATGTCAGCGTCAGCCGGGGGCCCAACAGTGGCGGCGTGTCCGGATCGGGCAACCTGTTCACGATCGTCTTCCAGCCCGTGGGGCGCGGAAATACGTCCGTCTCTGTTTCCGGATTTTCGCTGCGCGGTTCGACGGGCCAGCCGATCCAGTCCAACACGCCAACCGCCTTGAGTGTCAATGTGCGTTAAGAAGAACCCGCGGAGCGGCATGACGCTGGTCGAACTGATCGTGGCTTTCACGATCCTGATGGTTCTGACCACCATGGCCGTCCCGCTCGCGCGTTCGAATGTTCGCCGCCTGCAGGAACGCGAGTTGAGGGAGGCGTTGAAGGAGATGCGGGTCGCCATTGACAAGTACAAAGACGCGGCCGACACGGGCAAACTCGGGCCCGACGCCAACGGCGTGGATACGTTCGGTTATCCCAAGACCCTCGAATCTCTGGTCGAAGGGGTCAAAGGCGCGGGGCAGGGGGCCGATACGAAGGTGAAATTCCTGCGCCGTATTCCCATGGACCCGCTGACCCGCACGCGCGAGTGGGGTCTGCGCAGCATGCAGGACGACCCGAAGAGCACCGGGTGGGGTGGGCAGAATGTTTTTGACG
>DASZUZ010000673.1:0-5976 GCA_035547415.1 Bryobacteraceae bacterium
GCGGTTATAGACAGGCGGCAGGGGGGTCGAAAGATTCGAGTCGAGGTCGTAAATATCCGCGCGGCGCTGGGGCACATCGACGAGCGCCGCGAGGAGAGCCTTCTTCCGCGCGTCGTTGCCGGACGTCAATACCGCCGCGAACTTTTCGGCGAGCCGCGATTCGATCGCGAGGCGGCCCTCGATCGCCTTCCGCCGGTCTTCATTGCGACCAAGCAGCGTGACCCAGTTGTTGTAGAGATAGCGAATGTTTTCGTCGGCAAGGTTATAGACCGCGGCATGCACGTTCGTGTCGATCCAGGGATGCTCCTTTGCTCCAAGCGCCGCGATCAACGTGTCTTCGATGTGGCCGCGTGTCTTCTCGTCCGCATTCCAGAACCAGCTCTGCCACAGTCCGCGAATCGCCTGCATGCGAACCGCGATGACGGGTTCGGACGAGGACAGCTTCGCCAGGTCGTCCACCAGATCGTTCCGCTTCGCGAGGACGGAGAAATGGTGCGCGAAGATGCGCGTCGCGCCCCAGCGTGTCCGCGCGTCCGCTGAGGCGAGCGCCGCCGCAATCGAATGGTCGTCCGTTTCAGGATGATTCGCGTACAACTGGCGCAGGCCCCAAGCCGCGGTCCGCTGGACGAGTTTGCTGGGATCGCCGAGCAACTTCGAGAGGACAGGCGCCGACGACGGCAGGGAGAGACGCCCCAGCGCTTCCGCCGCGGCCTGCCGCACCAGCACCTCGTTCGATTGCGCCGCCTGCTCAATCTGCCGCACCACGGCCGTCGATGGCTGATCCCAGATCCGATCGAGCTGATTCAACAGCGCGGCCGGGTCCTGGCCGAGCGACGTGACCGGCGGCGAATTCCAGCCCCGTGCACGGTCCTTCAAAGGATAGTAAGAACTCAGCGCCACAACCGCAAACTGCGTCTCCCGGAACGGCGTCCGGAAGTTTTCGTAAGACTGCTTCGGATCCATCCAGCCGCCGAACGTCTGCTGGCGGCCCATCAGATAATGCACGGCCTTCGCGACCTGCGGATCGTCGACGGGAACTCCGGCCGCCGCGAGAGCCCAGAGCGTGTGACCCGTGGCGAACTCCACTTCCGGCTCGTTGGGTTCGAAGCGCATCGACCACTGGCCATCCGGCCGTTGCAACGAGAGAATCCGCGCGACGTTGCGGTTGATCTGCTCTTTGTACTTCTCGCGATCGATATCGCCCAAAGCGAGCGTCTGGTAATCCAGATCGTTCATGTTCTTCACTTCGGCGCGCGCGATCATCTCCGGCAACCGCGAGTCCTTCGTGGTCTTCCACGAATACCAGGCCACCTCGAACGTGCTGACCAGCGGCGTGTTGCCGTTCGTCTCATCCGGCGGCAGTTTGTCCCGCCCGGCGTAGTAGAGGTCAATGTATTTCGCGATTCCGCGGTGATAATCGGGGCGAGGCTGGCGGGAAACCTGATCCTCGAACATGCCGGTGAGCAGCGACATCCGGCTCAGTACGTTCGCCGGAGCCGAAATCACGCGCGCCCAGACCGCGCCCTGATCCTCAAACCCATAAAACGGCCGGGGATTGTTGTAGAAGCGATCCTCCAGAAACCGGAGTTGCTGCCGCTGTACGACCGGATAGCCATTGGCGATCGAATAAAGCTGCGCGCGCTGCGAGAAGTGGCTCGGATGGCAGCCCACGCAGAGAGATGTCTCCTGATGCACGGGCGTCACGCGGTCCAGCGTGCCGCCGCGACGGGGCGTGTTGGCGAACCACGCTTCCCCCGCGCCCATGATGTAATCGACCGCAGTGCGGACCGCTTCGTGAGGGTCCGAATACGGCGGAACGTTATACACGCGCGTCCGCAGTTTGTATTCGGGGTGATTCGCGCGGACGCGCACGAAGTAGTCGCCGGATTCTTCGAGAACGCGGGGCGCGAACTTGTTGCCGGGAAGCGCCTGGACTTCATGCGGAACGGCGAAAGGATCCTGCCCGCGTGTGTATTCTTCCATCGCCCCGTTCTTCTCGCGGAAGATCGATACGTCGACCGGGAGATCGTCGCGGTCCGTCAGCTCAAGCTGGAAGAAGACGAGCTTCGGACGCGGTCCATCGAAGTGGAACCTGTACCAGTCTTCGCCGCGGGAATCCGTCGCATACTGCCGGCGCGATTCGCCAGGAACGGGGATGTATTCGACCTCGTCGGACGACGAGAAAACGACATCGCCCAGCTTCATGGCATCCGCCTCACGCCAGGTATGATTATTCCCGCGCTTCAGCCCGACCGGCCAACGGTCGATACGCGCCGAATACCTGCCTGTCACGCCAGCGGCGGAAAGCCGCAACTCCGCGCGCGCACTCTCGCCGAGATGAAACGGAGCATAGAGGTCCGCGTCCCCTGCGTGCAGCGTCTTGTGGAGTAACTGCCTCTGACCGTCCATCAGATCCACCTGCAGCCTCGCCTCAGGACCGAGCGCCTGGGGAGGAACAGAGAACAGCAGAGTGTAATTTCCCGGCGTCAGGCGAGACAGAGCTACGGTCTCCGTATGGATTGGCCGTTCGGCCGACCACGCCACCGGGAGGTCATAAGCCGAGGGAGCGGCATACAGCGAAAAAGCGAGGGGTAAGAACAGAAGGTGTCGGATGCCCCTCATGATATACCCCGTCCCTTTCGGGTCTCTGGCGCGACGGTCGCTATAATCGCATCGGTTACATGAAAGCAGTTTGTTTACTCAGCGGAGGTCTGGATTCAACAACATGCCTCGCCTGGGCGCGAAAGCACGGCTATGAAACGTACGCGCTCTCGTTCGATTACGGGCAGCGGCATCGAGTCGAACTGGAAGCCGCGCAACGCATCGCGCAGGTCCTGGGAGCAGCGGATCACAGGGTTGCGAAGATCGATCTTCGGGTGTTCGGCCATTCCGCGCTGACTGACGACATCGACGTTCCCAAGGGACGCGACGAGTCGCAGATGAGCGCCGATATCCCGATCACTTACGTGCCCGCGCGCAACACGATCTTCCTGTCCTTCGCGCTCGCCTGGGCCGAAGTGCTGGAGGCGAACGACATCATCATCGGCGTCAATGCGCTCGATTACTCCGGCTACCCCGATTGCCGTCCGGAGTTCATCGAGGCCTTCGAACACATGGCCAATCTGGCGACGAAGGCCGGCGTGGAAGGCCGCACGCGCGTGAAGATCCACACGCCGCTGATCCGGCTTTCCAAGGCAGACATTGTGCGGCTCGGCGCGGAACTCGGCGTGCCCTTCGGGCTGACGCACAGTTGTTACGATCCCGATCCCGAGGGTCTGCCGTGCGGAGCGTGCGATTCCTGCGTACTCCGCGCCCGCGGATTCCGGGAGGCCGGCATTGCGGATCGCTGAAATCTTCTATTCGGTGCAGGGCGAGGGCGGGCTGGTCGGGGTTCCATCCATCTTCATCCGTACGAGCGGCTGCAACCTGCGGTGTTCCTGGTGCGACACGCCCTACACCTCCTGGCATCCGGAAGGCGAAGAACTCACCGTGGACCAGATTGTCGAACGCGCCGGTCAGTATGCGGCAGCGCGGCACGTGGTGCTCACGGGCGGCGAGCCGATGATCGCGCCGGGCATCGCGGAACTCGCCGGCCGTTTTCGCGAACGGGGCATGCACATTACGATCGAAACGGCGGGCACGGTCTTCGCGCCCGTTACCTGCGACCTGATGAGCATCAGCCCGAAGCTTTCGAACTCCACTCCGGAAGGCGTCTTTCGCGCTCAACACGAGCGGCTGCGTTTCCAGCCCGACGTGCTGCGGCGGCTGACAACGGAATACGATTACCAGCTCAAGTTCGTGATTGCGCAGGAAGGCGACCTCGTGGAAGCGCAGGCGGTGATCGAAGCAGTCGAAGCGCCTCCGCATCAAGTCATTCTCATGCCCGAGGGCACGCAGGAGGATGTTCTGAAAGCCCGCGGACCCTGGATCGCGGAACTGTGCAAGCAATACGGGTATCGCTTCAGCCCTCGGCTGCACGTCCACCTCTACGGCAACAAGCGCGGCACTTAGCTACTCGTTATCCGAACGAGCCCGCCGCCCCAGATAGCCGCCGTGATGGCGCAGCCCGAAATCGTGCTTCGAAAAGCCTTTCAGCTCCATGAGCACGAGAGCGATGGCGTCGCTGATCGCGAGCATGACCGCGATGCTCGAAGACGGGGTCAGCCCGTGGACGCAGGGCTCCGCAATGAGCCCCATATCGACTACGATGTCGCTGAGTTCGCGAAGTTCCGATTCCGGATGCGACGTTACCGCGATCACGGTCCTGAGCCCGATGTGACGGCCGAGTTGCAGCATCTCGATTACTTCGCGCGTCTTGCCGCTGGTCGAGAAGGCGACGATGCAGTCCTCAGGTCCGACCAGTCCGAGGTCGCCATGCGCGGCTTCGCCGGGGTGCACGTAAGCCGCCGGGGTACCCGTTGAGCAGAGCGTCGACGCGAACTTTCGCGCCACATGCCCGGCTTTGCCCATGCCGGTGGTAAGAACTTTGCCGGCTGAATCCCGCAGCGCGAGCGCCGCACGCTCAAACTCCGGCGTGACCTCGACAGCCGCAATCGCCGCGGCTTCGGCTGCCAGGATTTCCGACATCCGCTTCTGAATGTCCACCAAACAACAGGCTATCCTGGCACTCCGGCGTCAAGGCCGTCAGAACTGTTTAGGATCGATGCGCCAGACGTTGTGATCCCGAAGGTTCGACAGAAAGATGGAACCGTGCCCGGCGCGAATGGAATCGCCGCCGTTGCCGGTCCACTGGCGTACGACCTTATTCACGTCCGGGTCGATTTCGGAGATCGGAATCTGGAAGACCGTCGCCCAGACATGCCCGAAGCCGAAGGCGATCTCGCCGCCTCCGCCGGGTATGCCGACTTCGATGCCGGCCACTACCTTGCGGGTTTTGGTATCGACGCGGGAAACAGTCCCATCTCCCTGATTGAGCGTCCAGACGGAACCGGCGCCGAACGTCTGGAAGCGCGGTCCCGGCCCCACCTCGATGGAATCGGTCACCTGATTCGTTGTGGCGTCAATACGGGTCAGCATGTTTTTTGCGGGCGTCGTCACCCAAACGGCACCGTCACCGTAGATGACGGAAGCGGAACCGGCGGGAACGTCAATCCGCGCGACGACGGAGTTTGTCTTCGGGTCAACGCGCGAGAGCTTACCCTGCGCGTCCGTCACGAGCCATACCGCATCCGGGCTCACAGCTATGCCCCCCTCACTCTCGGCGGGACCGACCGGCAGCGTCGCGGTGACTTCATTCGTTTTCATATCGACGCGCGAGAGTGTTTTGTCGCCGCAGTTCGGAACCCAGATACTGCCGAAGCCCGCAGCCAGCCCCGAGCACGGACGCTTTCCGACCGTGACGGTCGCGGCGACCCGATTCGTCCTGACGTCGAGACGATGGATCGCGTTCATCGGACCGTTGGCGACCCAGACCGCGTCGTCGGTCAACACCTGCCAATCCGGCGTGCCACCGGTCGTGAACACGGCGACCGGAGTGACGGTCGACATCTCCCGCTTCACGCCGGGCGTGGTCACGCCCGGGCGGGGCGGCCGGCCGGGTCCCTTCTTCTTTCTCGCGGCTTCCGGCGGCGGAGACGCGGGCGCCGAACCTTCCGGCTGCTGCGCATGGATCAATAACAAGGAGGACAGGCACACTGCGCCACACAGAATGATATTCGCTCGCATTTTGGATCGTCTCCTGTTCGTGCCGGACTATTCGGCTAACGTGGCAAGCACGCGCTTCGGGTCAATACGCCAGAGCGTGCCATTGTTCAGATTCGAAAGCCAGATTGCGCCGGGGCTCGTCTGAATCGCGCCGCCGCCCTCACCGTAAAACTGTTGCGCGACAGTCTCACTCCGCGCGTCGATCCGGGTGAGGGGAAAACCTGTCGAGGTCACCCATACAAAGCCTTCACCGACGGCAAGCGCGCCATCGGCGTTCGGAACGTTGAGATCAATGGTCTTCGAGACTTTGTT
>DASZUZ010000674.1:0-1564 GCA_035547415.1 Bryobacteraceae bacterium
CGAAAGAACTCTGGACGATATTCAGCTCCTGCGCCAGGTCGATGCTCCTGCCGCGGCTGAGTCAGGCGATTCCAGGACGATGTAATCGATGCGATTCCGCCGCCGCACCGCTTTTCCCGTGGGTCTGCTCCTGTTATTGCCGCCGAATATAGCGGCGCAGCATCAGGCGCGGGGCGGGGGCAGTTATGCCGGCCGGGCAGGTTCGCGTGTCTCCGGGGCGGCTACGCACGCGCAATCCTCGCGTCCGATGTCACCGCGACCCGGTCCTTCCGCGGGCCAGTCTTCCCGTGCAGGAAGAGTTTCTATCGATGAGAGCCATCCCGGCGAACAGGCTTTCGACAAGCTGATGCGGATGACGCCGACGGAGCGGGAAAAGGCTCTGCGGTCGGTCCCGGAAGCGCGGCGCCAGGATATCGAGCAGAGAATTCAGCAGATTCAGAAGTTGCCGCCTGTTGAGCAGAGCCGTGTGCGGGCGCAGCTCGAGAAGCTGAACAGTTTGCCGCCGGACAAGCAGGAAGACGTCCGGCGGTCACTGCGGCAGCTCCGGGATATGCCGGAGGATCGGAAGACGGCGATCGCCGAGGAGTTACAGCGAATGGCGGCGCTGCCGGAAGACCAACGCCGGGCGCAGATGAAGACGAAAGAATTCCGCAACCGGTACTCGCGTGACGAGCAGCGGATCGTGAAGGATCTCTCGCCGATTATGCCGTGAGGGCCGCCCGAACGCGCGAATGTTCGCGGCCTCTCATACCGGCGCTTCCGAGCGTGAAACGACCGCTTCTTGTTCTGCGCGAGGCACGCGAGTCCGGTGGAAGACCTCTTTTTTCAATGGGAAGATCGGGGTATGGCCAGACTTTACCGGATGGCGATTCTGCTCCTGACATCCGCCGCGGCGGGATTCTCGCAACAAGTTCTCATCTTGAATTCGGGCACTCAGATTCGCGGCAGATATGACGGCGGCAGTGCGGACAGCGTATCGTTCATTGACGAGCGCGGCGCGCGCCACCGATTCAACATTGCGCAAATCCAGAGCCTGGTGTTCACCGGCGGATCGCCGCCGTTGAACACGAGCTACGGAGAGCCTCCGCCTCCGCCAGGCAGCTTCGCCGATCGCGGTTATTCCGATACGGATACCGAGCCAGCGGGCGGGTGGAGACGCGCGGGCGAAATTCCCGCGGGCGCTGAAATCGTGGTGCGAACCATCGATCCCATCGAGGCGCGAAGCGCCGATGCGCGCCGGCGGTATCTAGCAACGGTGGACCGCGACGTGGTGGATGCCTCCGGCAATGTTGTCATCCCCCGGAATTCACGCGCTCATCTGGTAGTGACGGACGCCGGGAACGGAGAAATTGCGATCGACCTGCGGTCCGCCAACGTCAATGGGAGGCGCGTGATGCTGAACAGCCGGAACATCACGGACACGCGAAGCCGCGAGGGAATCGGAGCGAACAAACGGACCGGCACGTTCGTGGGTGGCGGGGCGCTGCTGGGAACGATCCTCGGCGCTATCGCCGGTGGCGGCAAAGGCGCGGCGATCGGGGCTCTCGCCGGAGGGGCGGCAGGG
>DASZUZ010000675.1:0-6327 GCA_035547415.1 Bryobacteraceae bacterium
CCGATCACATCCTCGGGCTCGACGACGTGCGGCCGTTCAACTTCCGGCAGAAGGCGCACATTCCCCTCTACGCCGCGCCGTCGACGTTCGAGGTTATACGGCGCGTCTTCGACTACGCTTTCTACGAGCGCGAGCGCAATACCGCAGTCCCGAAACTCGATGTCAATCTGATTGGGAACGAGCCTTTCGATGTCCTGGGGCTGCGCTTCGAGCCGGTTCCCCTGCTGCATGGCGAAGCCGTGATTCTGGGTTTCCGTTTCGGCGATATTGCGTATCTGACGGATCACAGCGAGATCCCCGAGTCTTCCATGGCGAAGCTCGAAGGGCTCGATGTCCTGTTCCTCGACGCGCTGCGCCACAAGCCGCATCCGACTCATTCGACCGTTGAAACCTCCGTTGCCACGGCGCGGCGGCTGAAGCCCGCGCGCACTTTTTTTACGCACATCTGCCATGACCTCTCCCATGCCGCTACGGAGGCGATGCTGCCGCCGGGCGTGTTCATGGCGTATGACGGTCTTGTGATCGAATGATCAGGATTTTTCATTCGGCGTCCGATGTTCCGCCGGATTTCGGTCCTTCCGTTGTCACCATCGGCAACTTCGATGGCGTGCACTCGGGGCACCGGGAAATCATGCGCCGGGTGGTAGCGATCGCCCGGGAGCGTGCGCTCACTCCAACCGTACTCACCTTCGATCCGCATCCGGCGCGCGTGCTCGCGCCCGACCGTGCGCCGAAACTGATCATGACGATCGGCCAGCGGTTGCGGCGTCTTGAAGCCGCCGGAATCGAAGCCGTGCTGCTGCTGCCCTTCTCGCTCGAATTTGCGAGGCTGACTCCCGACGAATTCGCGCGGCAGACGCTCGTGGCGACTCTGAAAGCTCGCTGCGTGCTCGTCGGCGAGGACTTTCGCTTCGGATACAAGCAGTCCGGTGATATCGATACGCTTCAATCCCTCGGCCGTGAGTACGGGTTCGACGTGCAGCCTGTCCTCGCGATTCAGGGCCGGGGCGACCGGGTCAGCAGCACGTGGATTCGCCAATTAGTGATTGCCGGACGCGTGTCGCAGGCGTGCCGCCTCATGGGCACGCCGTTCGCGCTCGAAGGCGAAGTCGTGCGTGGGCATGGAATCGGCTCGAAGCAGACCGTTCCTACCCTGAATCTCGCGCCGGAAAACGAACTGCTGCCCAAAACAGGCGTCTATGTCACGCGGACCCGTGACGAAGCGAGTGGGCGCGAGTGGCGCTCCATCACGAACGTCGGCTACCGGCCAACGTTTGAAGGCGACGCGCTCACCGTGGAAACGTATCTCCTCGACCCGCCTCCGTCCGAAGCGCCGGCGCGCATCGAAGTGAGCTTTCTTCACTTTGTCCGTGACGAGCGTAAGTTCGCGACGCCCGAAGCCCTCAGAGCTCAGATTTTGCGCGATGTGAACGCCGCGGCCCGCTTTCACCGCCGGTTCGACCGTCTCCGCGTGGGATAATCAGAGGTTCGAAACAACCCCAAGGAGAAAAATGAATGAGTCTTACCCCCGGTAAGTTGCAGCACATGAACGCGCTTTCGAACAGCGCGGGCGTCATTGCCGCTGCGGCCATGGACCAGCGCGGCAGCCTGAAAAAAGGCGTTGCTGCCGCGAAGGGTATCCCGCAGGACCAGGTTACCGACGAGATGATGATCGAGTTCAAGGTCGCCGTCTCGAAGATTCTCACGCCGCACGCGAGCGCGATCCTGCTCGATCCCGAGTGGGGCCTGCCCGCCGCCAAAGCCCGCGCGAAGAACGCCGGCCTGTTGCTTGCTTACGAAGAAACGGGCTATGACGCGACCGACAAGCATCGCATGCCGGACCTGCTGCCGCATCTCTCGGCGCAGCGAATCAAGGACATGGGCGCGGACGCGGTAAAGATTCTGCTTTACTACACGCCGTTCTCTCCGGCCGACGTCAACGACATCAAGCATGCCTTCATCGAGCGCATCGGCGCCGAATGCGCGGCTGTCGACGTTCCGTTCTTCCTCGAATTCGTCGGCTACGACGAGAACGGCGCCGATGAAAAAGGTCTGGAGTACGCGAAGAAGAAGCCGTCTGTCGTGAAGGGTTCGATGGCCGAGTTTTCGAAGCCGCAATATCGCGTCGACGTTCTGAAGGTGGAAGTGCCGATCAACCCCGCCTACGTGGAAGGCAGCCGCGGATTCAAAGGACAGGTCGCCTACACGCGCGCCGAAGCGCTGCAACTCTTCCGCGACGCCGCCTCCGTGGCGACGAAGCCGTTCATCTATCTGAGCGCGGGAGTCACCAACGAGGTCTTCATTGAAAACCTGGAATTCGCCGCCGAAAGCGGAACGGATTACTCGGGTGTTCTTTGCGGACGCGCCACCTGGCTCGACGGCGTGGCGATCTACGGCAAGCAGGGACGGCAGGCGCTTGAAGACTGGCTCGGCGGGCAGGGCGTGAAGAACATCGCGGCGGTCAACGATGCGATCAAGTCTGCAACCCCCTGGCAGAAAAAAGCCGGCGTCGCCAAAGCGTAGCTGTTCCGGCAGACCGGCGCTGCCATGAAGGTTCTGTTGCTCGGAGCCACGGGAATGGTCGGGCAGGGCGTTCTTCGGGAATGCCTGCTCGACCCCAAGGTGACGGGCGTGGTCGCGATGGGCCGGAGCGCGACCGGACAGCGGCACGACAAGCTTCGTGAGCTGATCCATGCGGATTTTCTCGATTACAGTTCGATTGAGCGGGAATTAGCAGGCTTCGATGCCTGCTTTTTCTGTCTGGGCGTGTCGTCCGTCGGCATGGACGAGGCGAAATATCGACGCATCACTCACGACTTCACGCTGGCGCTCGCTCAGGTTCTGGCGAAGCGCAATCCGGCGATGACCTTCGTTTATGTGTCCGGTATGGGCACGGACAGTTCGGAGCGCGGGCGGGTCATGTGGGCGCGGGTCAAGGGGAAGACCGAAAACGATCTCCGGAAACTGCCGTTCCGGGGATGTTACCTGTTTCGCCCCGGCGCGATCGTGCCTCTGCGCGGCATCCGATCGAAGACCGGTGTCTATCAGGCTTTCTACTCCCTCCTCGCACCTCTGCTTCCTGTTCTGTACAAGCTCTTTCCGAAATATGTGACGACGACGGAGCAACTGGGCCGCGCCATGATTCGCGTCGCAAGAGACGGATGGCCAAAGCCGGTTCTCGAGAACGCGGATATCAACCGGGTATAAGACCCGAGCCGGTTTCCCGGACCCGCCTCGTTTATATGCCTTGACACGTATATTCCCCGCGAGGTATACCAGGGGAGTGGAATCTGTGTTTGAAATCATCGCGGAGCCGAACCGCCGCGCGATACTGAACCTCCTGCTCTCGTCAGAGCAGTCGGTTGGCGAGATCGAGCGTCAGCTTCGCATGCCGCAGCCGACCGTGTCCAAGCACCTGCGTGTGCTGCGCGAGGCAGGCTTCGTGGAATCCACGGTGGACGCGCAGCGCCGTCTCTACCGGCTGAAGCCGGAACCGCTGCAGGAAGTCGATGCCTGGCTGGCTCCGTTCCGCCGGTTCTGGTCCGCTCATGTCGATGCGCTCGAACGTCACCTCGACCGCATGGAACAACCGGCGCCGGCGAAAAGGAAGACGAGGAGCAGACGATGACCGATCGCGATCGGCACGCGCCGGCTGAGAAGAAGGCGGCGAAGAACCCGGCCGCCGACGCCGAGGCCGCCGTGCTCGCGAAGATCGCCGCGATGCCGGCGCCGTACCGCGCCATGGGTGCGCGCATCCATGCGCTCATCCTGCGCAGTGCGCCGGAACTCCGGCCAGCCCTGTGGTACGGCATGCCGGCCTACTCGAAGAACGGCAAAACCGTCTGCTTCTTCCGCGCGGACAGGAGATTCATGACGTTCGGCTTCACCCAGGACGCCAACCTTACCCGCGAGGAAGACGCCCCGCACCAGCTCATCGAATCCGCGTGGTATTTCACGGCGCTCGATGACGCGACCGAGGCCAGGCTCGCCGTGCTCGTGCGCAAGTACGCGAACGGAGGGCGCCTCGATCGCATGAATGAATCGACACCAGCGAAACGAAGACAAGGAGAAATCGGATGAACGATCGCGAGCAGTATCAACCGGGTCCGGCCAGCGGGGCGCAGGTGCGCAGGGACGGAGAGAAGTGGACGCTCATTCTCGTCAGAGAACTGCGCCACTCGCCGGAAAAAGTATGGCAGGCGCTCATCGACCCCGCGCAACTGCGCGAGTGGGCTCCCTTTGTAGTCGATGGGAGTCTGGGTACGGTTGGAAGCACCGTGAACTTCACGTGGGTGGGAGCGCCTGGGCCGGTCGAAACAAGAGTGTTGCGAGCCGACGCTCCCCGGGTGCTCGAGTACAACGATATCCGGTGGGAACTCGAAGCCAATGGTAGCGGTACGCGCCTGACGCTTTGGGCCAGCATCGATCGCCGTTTCATCTCATGGGGCGCCGCGGGCTGGCACATTGCGCTCGATGTTCTGGATCGCCTTCTCAGTGGAACTCCAATCGGCCGCATCGCGGGTGGTGACGCGATGCAGTTCGCCGGCTGGCAGCGATTGAACGCGGAGTATGCCCGGGAGTTCGGCGTCGAGACGCCGAACTGGATGCCCAACCCCAAACGTTGACACGCGGGAGGAAAAACTCATGGAATCGACTTTGCGGAAGCCGGTGCTCGTCGCCACCGGAACCACACCTCGGGCCACGACCATCGCCTTCTGGATTGTGACCGCGCTGTTCTGTTTACAGATGGGCTTCACTGCTTACGCGCAACTGCGCCTGCCGCAGGTGGCGGAGGCGTTCACCCATCTCGGCTTCCCCGCGTACTTCCGGGTGGAACTCTCGTGGGCCAAACTCCTCGGTGTGGCGCTGCTGCTGGCGCCGGCGTCGGCGCGGCTTAAAGAGTGGGCTTATGCCGGCTTCGCCATCGACCTCGCCTCGGCGCTCATCGCGCATCTCGCGGTGGGCGATGGCCCGCAGGCGTGGGGCTGGGCGGCGGCTACCGGCGGCCTGTGGGGTCTCTCTTACTTTCTCTGGCGGCGCCTCCAGGACGCACCTTACGCGGAGCGGAGCTAAGATAAGCGCGGAAGTCCGGAGCGATATGAAAGGTGCCCCGATGGAATCTGCCTCTGCATTAATCGACGAGAAGATCAGGGAACTGGGCGACTGGCGCGGGAAGATGCTCGCGCGCATCCGCGAACTCGTACGCGAGGCAGACCCCGGGATCCTCGAAGAGTGGAAGTGGATGGGGACGCCGGTCTGGTCCCACGGCGGCATCGTCTGCACGGGAGAGACGTATAAGAATGTCGTCAAGATGACATTTGCCAAAGGGGCAGCGTTGAGGGACCCTTCCGGTCTTTTTAACTCCAGCC
Organism: Bryobacteraceae bacterium; assembly: GCA_035547415.1. Classification (GTDB taxonomy): domain Bacteria; phylum Acidobacteriota; class Terriglobia; order Bryobacterales; family Bryobacteraceae; genus BOG-234. The sequence goes on from DASZUZ010000675.1 coordinate 5,370, forward strand.
TCGACGGGAATGTCAGGCGCGCCATCGACATCCACGAAGGGGACGACGTCGATGAGGCGGCTTTGAAGGATCTCGTCCGCGCGGCAGTCACGCTCAATCTCGAGGGCAAAAATAAACCGGCGTCGCGGCGAGCAGGCAGCAAGCGGGCCGGAACGTATGGACCGATACCGTAGCCGAGCCGCCGGGGCGCTCGATCGTTACATCTTCGGAAGATTGCGCCGCCGCGGCAACTGTCGCAGGAACGAGAACCGCAAGGATTTGTAACGTTCTCCTGTTTGAGGCCGCGGCTGGGACGGTCACGATGTCATAATTGTAAAAGCTTGCGGTTTTCAGGGATTTTCTTTATTTTTTTCGCGGTCTGCGCTTTTGCCCAGCAGGACGTTTCGGGTCCGACTCCCTCCACGGTAAACCCGGACCAGCCACTGCCCTCGCTGTTTGCGCGCGCAGATGGCGCGGGAATGCCGTCCGGCGACAGTGATGACGTCACGAAGTCCAACGCCGCGGGGGTTCCCCTTTCGAAACAGCAGCCCAAGCGCATCCTGGGCATCATGCCGAATTACCGCGCGGTCAGCGCCGGAGCGATTCCGCCGCCTCCCACCGCCAAAGAAGCTTTTATGATTGCGACCAGGAACAGCTTCGATTATTCGGCCTTCGTCTTCACCGGCATCACTTCGGCGATGGCGGAGTGGTCGGACGCGCATCCGAAGTTTGGAGACGGCTTGAAAGGCTACGGCCGGTATTACTGGCGCGGCTTCGTCGATAAAACGGACGGAAATTATCTGGTCGTGTTCGCTCTGCCGACCATATTTCATCAGGACGAACGTTACTACGCGAAAGGCCAGGGCAGCATCTGGAAGCGCGCCGTTTATTCGGCATCCCGGGTTCTGATCACCCCGAATTACCATGGTCGCGACAGCTTCAATGCGTCCGAGATCTTCGGCCGCGCCATGGCGCAGGG
>DASZUZ010000676.1:0-1504 GCA_035547415.1 Bryobacteraceae bacterium
GGGAGTCCGGAAAACAGTTCCGTAATTGTGAGATGGAAAAATGATTCACGGGATTCACTGAGCGGCGATTCCGGGCAGAATGGTATTTGGCTTTCGGTATCGACACGACGATGGGAAGTCCTCGACTGCGGTGATCCGGGACTTTTCCCTGCTGCGGCGCCTGCAGGGCATGCTGCGCATGATTCTGATGGCGGCGGGAGCGCTGCTGTTTGCCGTGATGGCAACTCCGCTGGTTTCCTGGTGGGCTGGCGCGCTTTCGGCTCCATGGGGCAATGAAACCGGCGGCAAGATCCTGATTGTTTTGGGCGGCGATCTCTCGACCCCTCAAACTCTCGGTTCCGGATCCTATTGGCGATGCGTGTACGCGGTTTTGTACTGGAAGGCCGGGCATTACGATCAGATCGTGCTCAGCGGCCGCGGAGTAGCGGGCCCGATGCGGGACTTTGTCGCGGCCTATGGCGTTCCACGACAGGCGATTGTGCTGGAAGACCGCTCCACCACCACCCGCGAGAACGCCCGTGAGGTCGCTTCGATGCTTCGCAACGACCCGCGCAAGAAGGTACTGCTGACGAGCGATTATCATTCCCTTCGGTCCGCGAGGGCTTTTCGCAAGGCCGGGCTGGACGTAACCACAATTCCCGCGCCGGACGCGCGGAAACGGGCTAACAGCGTCATTGAACGATGGACCGTGTTTTGCCAACTGGTCAACGAGACTTCGAAGTTGGTTGGCTATGCGCTTCGCGGATGGATCTAGCCGCGTGCGGCGATTTCAGCCACGCAGCATGCGGATGAACAAAATCGTCGCGATTGTGTAGCCGATGGCGATCACGAATCGCCGGACAGCAGTCTTCCCGATCTTCCGCGCCACGCCTGCCGCCGCATAGCCGCCGGTGATCGCCGCGATCGCCATGACCAGCACGTAAGGCCAGTAAATCATGCCGGATGCGATGAACAGAACCGCCGCGATGCCGTTGATGCAGAGGCCGAACAGGCTGGTAAGCGCGTTCATTTCGAGAATGTCCGTCATGCCGAAAATACTGAGCGCCGAGAGCATCATGATCCCCATTCCCGCGCCGAAGTAACCGCCATAGGTACCTACCAGGAACTGAAAGAAGAGGACGCCTGCAAACCACCCCGGAGTGCGGTGCGAGTGCTCGTGCGCCAGACCGCGTTTCAGCCATCGCTGGATGGGCGCCTGTACGGTGAAAAGGACCGTCGCGAACAGGATCAGAAACGGGACCAGCCGGTCGAAAACGCCGGGCGGCGTCGAGCGCAGCAGAAGCGCGCCGGCGGCTCCCCCGAGAAAGCTGGGAATGACGAGCCATCGCATGACGGGATCCGTCCGCCCAAGTTCCCGGCGAAAGCCCCAGATGCTGCCCAGCGAACCCGGCCAGATTGCGACCGTGTTGGTCGCATTGGCGGTTACGGAAGGCAATCCAAGCCACATCAGAGTCGGGAAGGTAACCAGCGTTCCTCCACCCGCGACGGAGTTGATCCCTCCGGC
>DASZUZ010000677.1:0-2930 GCA_035547415.1 Bryobacteraceae bacterium
CCCGTTCTACACGCTCGGCATCGCTGAGGACACTTCCGCGTTGCGGGCGGGCGTCTTCGACCTTCCGGAGTTCCTCGCGCAGAGCCGTCTCGTGCTGCGCGACGAACAACGTGTGCTGCGAGACTTGCTCCGTCGCTACGCTGGAGGACTTCTGTTCTTCTATTTCTCCGCCGTCGATCAGAATTCGCATATTCTCTGGGGCAAATACGATACGGAACTGCTTCGGTTCTATGCCGCCGTCGATGCTTCAATCGGAGAGGTAATGAGGTCGCATCCCGAAGCCGAGCTGGTCGTCATGTCGGATCACGGCTTTTCGACATTCCGGCGCGCGGTGAATCTGAACACGTGGCTTCTGCAACAGGGGCTTCTCACGCGCGATGCGACGGGCGGAATCGATTGGACGAACACGAAAGCGTACGCCATGGGTCTGAACGCGCTTTATCTCAGCGGCGCCGATCGGGAAGACCTGCGCCGCCGCCTGCTTTCCTGGCGGGATCCGGAGAACGGCCAGCCCGTAATCGAATCGCTGCGGGATGTTCATGCTGCGCCGGAAAATCGATCGATCGCTCCCGATCTGATCGTGGGCTATCGTCCCGGCTATCGCGCATCCTGGGAAACGGGACTGGGCGAGGTTCCGGATACGGCGCTCGAAGACAACACGGGCCCCTGGATCGCGGATCATTGCATCGATGCGAGCGAGGTGCCCGGCGTTCTCTTTCTATCGAAGCCCGCGGCGAATCCGCCATCGTCACTGAAAGATCTCTCGCACTGGCTCGTTCAGCGATTGGGTCCAGGAAAGACGGTCTCGTGAATGCATCCGCGGGCGAGCCTGCTGCCGCAAGACAGTAGTGCTGGTTATCGGAAAAACACCTTATGGACTCCGGTCTTTCGATAACCGGACCATGGTTGTTGGCAGACCATGTGCACCGTTCGTGACGAACTATATGAACGCTGTCTGGCCGCCCGGACAGCGTACACAGTCGCGCTCGGTGAATTGGCCTTTGATCTGACCCCCGCCTACCTCAAGCTGGCGCTCGATCGGGCGAACCGGGCATATTCCGAATTCCTGAAACATCAGTTCCTGCTGCGGGAACACGTTCAGGCGCATCAGTGTCCCACAACGCGAACCGAAAGCATTCTGAGATAACACACATCATTCAGGCAGCTTCGGAATGTCCGTCCGGTTCCGCGCCGCTTCTTCCACCGCCGCGCGCAGATGCGGATCGGCGCGCTGAATCGTCAGGGCCGACAGGGCCAGAGAAGCGGCCCCCGGACTCGCGTCCCGGATCAGCCCCAGCAGGAAATCGATGGCCGCCTCCGTCCGCGAACTCGCCAGAGCCAGCAGGATACACTTCTTCGCAGCCGTATCCGCGGAGTGCTCGTACTGCTGCTTCAGCCACTCGATCGCATCGGCACGGCGGCTTGCGCCAAGAGCGAGTATCGCGGTCTCTCGCACATCGGCCGTGCGTGAACCAGCCAGTTCACAGGCGAGCGGAAGCGCTTCGGCGCCGTCAGTCTCCAGCAAGGCGCTGATGCTCTCCGACAACACCTCCGCATCCTTGTCCCCGAGCAGAGTTTTGTATCGAAGCAGCAAAGACGCGGCTTCCGAGCCGACGGCGGCGATCGCGCGAACAGCGCCCGCGCGCGCCGTCCATTCACGGTCCACCAGCAACTCGGTCAGATCGCGCAACCGGCGCGGGTCCCCGCTGTTGGCCAGTCCCATGGCGCAAATCGAGCGTAACTCGGCTGCCGTGTCCTGAGCACCGCCCCAGACCGCTTCCATCTGCACGTGCTTTATGCCTCGCCGGAACAGGCTGGCATCGTCGCAATCGAACGCGACCAGTGCGCGCGCAATGGCAGTGGACGCGGCGCATCCCTTGTCGAGAGCCGCGCCTTTCTCGAGAAACCGCCCGAACGCGGCCGCAAGGTCCGGCATGAGATCCGCGCACAGCGTTTCCCCTGCGATTCGGGCCGCCTTCGCCGCAACCAGATTGGATTTCGCGGACAGCGCCTTCGCGAGATGCTTTTTCCCGTCAGCCGTTTGCGGATCGATCTCGTCCAGCCGCGCCAGCGCGGCGACGATCGGATCGTTCTTCATGCTTCCGCGATGATCGAGGCCCGAACTCCCTGTTCACTCAGCGCTCGCGGGCGCAGCCGCACAAGCCGATTGGGCGCGTAAGGCAGATCGAGCGTGGCCTTGATGTAGTTATCGGTGAGCGCCAGCCCCGGCGGCTCCATGGTGACCGCCGTGACCTCGCGGCCCAGCATGGCTTCGCGGAATGCCGCGTTTTTCTCCGCCGCGAGCTCACGCAGAATTCGGTTACGCTCCTTGCGAACGGGCATCGGAACCACGCCCTCCATGCTCGCGGCGGGCGTGCCGGGGCGCTCTGAGTAAGTGAAAACGTGGAGGTAGGTATACGGCATCGACTCGATGAACTGCCGCGATTCTTCGAACAGTTCATCTGTCTCACCGGGAAAACCCGTCATAACGTCCGCGCCGATCGCGGCCTCGGGCATCAGCCGTCTCGCCTTCAGGACGCGGTCCGCGTAGTGGCGCGGGCGGTACTTGCGATGCATGAGCCGCAGTATCGCGTCCGAACCCGATTGCAGGGGCGCGTGAACATGCTTCGCAATGCGCGGAGAATCGGCCATCAGACCCAGCAGGTCATCTGAAAAATCCATCGGCTCGACCGAACTCAGCCGGATTCGCGTAATCTCCGTCTCATCCAGCAATCGCCGCAGCAGATCGGGAAGGCGCATCGCGCTTCCCGCTTCCCTGCCCCATCGCCCCAGGTTAATTCCGGAGAGAACGACTTCCTTGTACTTCGCCGACAGCGCGCGCACCTGTTCCACGACCTGATCCGCGGCGATATACCGGCTCTTCCCGCGCACGAAGGGAATGATGCAGAAGGAACAGCGATTATGGCAGC
>DASZUZ010000678.1:0-5426 GCA_035547415.1 Bryobacteraceae bacterium
CCTAATGTCATTCAGAACTTCAGCCCGGGTTCTCTGATTGGCGGGCCGAATGCCGGGACGATGTATGCCAGTGACGGCAGCGGCGATTTATTCGCGCTGGCGGTGACGCCAGCGGGTGTTTCGGTTGCGGGCGCGTCGCACGGGTTTCCGGGAGCCGACGGCGATCCGGTTTATGCGAACGGGTTGATCTACGACGGATGGGGCGGGATTATCGATCCGGCGATTCCGGCGGTCGTCGCAACGTTCGACAACCAGGGTCTCATACTGCCGCTGACAGATGTGGGTCTGGCACTGATTCTTGGCGGAGCGCCACCGCCGGGTCACGCGATTGTTACCGGGCCACCGCAACTGAGTCTGAACAGCATTCAGGGCGGCACACGGTATTGGTCGTTACCGATTCCCGCGCAAACGTCTCAGAATCACGGTCCGATGCTCCGATGGGGGCAGAATGGCATTGCGTTGCGGGAACCGGGGGATTACGGTATCGATTCTTCACGCGGCGTGGACTTGTTCCAGGTAAACCTCAGTACGGCAGGTCGATGATGGAGATGACTCGCGCAGGCAGCGCAGCGCTGAGTCCGAGGTACCTCAATTTTCGGTGTACGAGGTGACGACTTGCTGCTTACGCGCATTGCCGTCGCTGCAGATGTTGCTCGATCGGACTATGCTGGTGGTGAGGTTCGCGGCTTGAACCATCGCCGGAATTTCTTCACCTGGGCCGGATTCGCGATCGTTCTTATCGCGCTCGTGAGCTACGTGCCGTTCTTTACTCTGTTCCCGGCGACTCGCGATATTCCGTGGGCGAACTATTTGTTATTCCTGACCGGTGGCGCATTGCTGGCCGCCGGCCTGAGGCGCGCGTTCCGCGATTCCGGGCGTTACGGCGGCAAGATCAGCGGCTCGATCCTGACGGCGCTGAGCGCTATTCTGTTCGCTTTCTTCATTGTGAGCGTTACCTGGTTCAGCAAGCAGATCCCGGCCGCGGAGACCGCCTCAGGCGTTGGTCAGAAGGCGCCACCGTTCCTACTGCCGGATACCGCCGGGAAACCAGTCTCCTCCGCCGATCTTCTGAAGAACCATCGCGGGCTCGTGCTCATTTTCTATCGCGGGTACTGGTGACCATTCTGCAACTCCGAGTTGCGGGGTTTCGAGCAGCACCTGAACGAGTTTCATCAGCGGGGAATCGAAGTCGTGGGAATCAGCGTGGATTCGCCCGCCGAGTCACGGAAGCTCTGCCAGTCGCGCGGGTATACGTTTCCATTCCTTTCGGACTCCAACGCCGGCACGATCCGTCGGTACGGCGTGCTGCATCCCGGAGGCGGCGAAGCCGGTAAAGACATCGCGCGACCCGCGGAATTCCTCATTGATGCGACCGGCACGATCCGCTGGGTGAACCTGACGGACGACATCCGCGTGCGGGCAAGGCCGGAAGCCGTTCTCATGGCGATCGACCGGCTTTGAGGCCAGCGCTTGCGGCAGCGCTTTTGAAAGAGTTCTGCCGGACAAACAGCCGGGCCCACGAAAGAGTATGCTTACAGGCGAGCGGAGGTTCGTGAGACACGCACGAATCATCGTAGACCACTATGGCGGGCCCGATGCGCTTCGGGTGATCGAAGAAGAATGCCCCGAGCCGAAGCCCGGCCAGGCGCGGGTGAGAGTGCTGGCCGCGGGCGTCTGCCTGCCCGACGTGATGATGCGCGAGGGCATTCATCCCGAGACTCCCCGGCTACCCTTTACGCCAGGGTGGGATCTGGTTGGCGTGGTGGACCGGGTCGGCGCCGACGTCTCCGGAATCGAACCGGGCCAGATGGTGGCGGCGCTGCCGATCCACGGCGCGTACGCGGAGTTCGTCTGCCTGCCGTCGCGTGAACTGATTCCGGCACCTTCGGGGCTGGATGCCGCCGAAGCTGTGAGCCTCGTGCTGAACTACGTGACGGCGTACCAGATGCTGCATCGTTCCGCCAGGGTCCGGCCGGGCCAGCGCGTGCTGATTCACGGGGCGGCAGGCGGGGTCGGCACGGCGCTGTTGCAGCTTGGGCATCTTGCCGGGCTGGAGATGTACGGTACGTGCTCATCGCAGGGCGCGGCGGCCGTTTCCGACCTGGGCGCCACCGCGATCGATTACCGGCAGCAGGATTTCGTGACAGAGATTTGCCGCCTGACGGGCAACGGCGTCGATGTTGTCTTTGACGGCCTCGGCGGTACGCATATCTGGCGTTCGCGCAAAGCTCTCCGTCCTGGCGGGAGGGTGGTGGCCTACGGCCTTACCGGGTCGCTGCGTGGAGGACGTCTGGCTTCCGGCCAACCGGGCCGCCGGCGCCGGTTTCGCGCGATTGCGATCTTCGGGTTGTACATCGCTGCCGGCTGGATTCTGCCGGGCCGAAAGCGAGTGGTCCCCTACAGCATCCAGTGGCTCAAAAGGTTGAGACCGGCATTGTTTCGACAGGATCTGACCGCCCTGTTCGACCTACTTCGACAGGAAAAGATCAAGCCGCTGATCGCAGCGCGATTTCCTCTTGCCGAGGCAAGACAGGCTCAGGAGTTGCTTGGGCGGGGAGGCGTGACAGGCAAGATTGTGCTGGTGGCGAACGGGTCGTCTGCCGAGTCGACACCGGTCTGACACGGCACGCCGGGCGAAAATCCTCTGGTTGGCGCGCCATCTGACGCGAGCGACAGAGCGATTTCCTCAAAACCGGAGATCGGTGTCAGAATGGGCGCTGAGGATCGGGCCGGATGGACAGGGAGCAAGTCATCGCGAGATTGCGCACTCATGAAGTGGAACTGAAGAACGCGGGCATCCTGCGCTTGTCGCTTTTTGGCTCAGTGGCGCGAGGCGAACCCGGTAACGACGTTGATCTCATGGCGGACTTTGACGGTTCCAAACGGTTGTCCCTGCTGGACATGGTCGGTCTGGAAAACCGGCTCGCAGAGATCCTGGGGATCCGAGTAGACCTTTCGCCAACAAACATGCTCAAGGAGCCCGTCAGGGAGCGAGCGGCGAACGAGGCAGTCGTTGCCTTTTAGAGAGCCTCGCCTGCATTTGCGCGATATCGCCGATGCGATCGATATGATTCAGCAATTCACGCTCGGAATGGATCTCGATGTCTTCAGTAAAGACCCGAAGACAGTGGCCGCCGTGGAACGTAAACTTTCTGTGATCAGCGAGGCCGCAGTGCGGTTGGGCGACAGTGCTTTCGTCGTGTGTCCCGGGCTGCCGTGGCACAACATTCGAGGTATTGGGAACTGGCTTCGCCACCAGTACGACCGAGTGGACATCGAGACGATATGGAACACGATCGTCGGCGATCTGCCGCCGCTGAAAACGGCAGTGAGGCAGGCACTGAGTTTGTCCGACGAATAGCGCGTCGCGTTTCGATGGATTCGCGTGATTCGCTCCGGGATTGCCAAAGATCCGGAAGATCGGTGATATCGTGTTCGGATCATGAATCGGCCAACTCCTTCGCGCCGCCAGTTCATTGCTCTTGCCGCCGCGTCCCTCACGGCCGCGCGCGGGCAATCCGGACAGCCGATTCCCATCGGGCTGCAGCAGACGGCCGTCAGCCGGAATATTCAGCAGGATCTGACCGGCACTCTGCGCGCCGTTGCGGGCATGGGCTATGACCTGATCGAATTCTCCGCCGGCACATTCATGAAGTGGAGCCCGGCGGACGCGAAACAGGTTCGCGCGCTGCTCGACGAACTGAAGTTGCGATGCCGCTCCACCCACAACGAGATCGTCTCGTTTTCCGGTGACGGCTTATCGAAGTCGATCGAACTCAATCAGATCATCGGATCGGACACGCTGGTATCGGTTCGGGGACCGGGAACGCCCTCGGCCCCGCCCACGCTCGATGCGTGGAAGCGCTTCAGCGATCAGCTCAGCCAGGCGTCCGAGCGGATTCGCGCCGCTCATATGACGCTGGGATTCCATAATCACGACATCGAATTCCGGCCCGTGGAGGGGACGCGGCCGATCGATATTCTGGCGGCCAACAAAGACATCACCTCGTTTCATCTGAATCTGGGTCTTTGTCTGAAAGCCGGCGGCGATCCCATCGCCTTTATCCGGCAATGCCCGGGACGAATTCAATCCATCCTTTGCCAGAACTTCGAGGGCAAAGCCCGCTGGAAAGAAACGTTCGCAGCGGCCGAACATGGCGGAGGCCTGCAGTTTTACCTCATCCAAAGAACCGACGGGCTGTCGCTCGTGGAACGGCAAGGCGACGATCTGCTCGAGTTCGCGCGGAAGGATCTCGAGTACTTCCGCCAGCTTCACTCGGGGTCGCGCGCGTAACGGAACCGTCAGCGGGAACAGTTCCGGTCGATTACAAAGCACGGTTGCGGGCGTTTTCCGATTTCGACCGCGGTCCGAGCCGCGCGATGCGCCTTCAACGGGCCCGAGGTTCTGACGGATGCGTTCGTCGCGCCGGAACCGATAGGGATGAGCGCCTGGTAGGCGTCGGAATCCGGACCGATCAGTTCGATGGCGTTATCGCCGGCGGTGACGCCTGAAGGAATCGTGACGTTGACCTGGTAGAGTCCGGCGAGATACGGCGCGAGGCCCGCATATCCCACGGTCGCGGGGTAGCCATTGACATACGCGTTGATGGTGTTCGTCGTCATGCTGAGCGGGTTGGCCGGACCCGCCGTACCCTCGGGGTTCGGCGGGAAGACACTTCCGAGGCCCGATACGAACACGGAAACGGTTTCACCCGGCTGCGCGGGATGGCTGGCGGTCACGACGGACCCGTCCGTGGCATGCTCGATGGCGCCATAGCCGAGGCCGTTCGCCGCCAGCGTAAAGATGCCCGGCGTGGTCTGATAAGTAAACTCGGTGATGCTGTTCGACGCGGTTCCGTTATTCGTCACCTGGATCTGCGCGATCGAGAAAGTGATTCCATAAGGAACGATGGCTGCGATCTGTCCGGGGCTGACGTAGTACAGCGGGGCTTTCAGGCCGTTTACGGTGACCTGGACGCCATTGAGCGTTGTCGGAAAGGGCAGCGAGGTCGCGACCTTCGTGCCTGGAGCCAGGTTTGTCCCGTAGAGGACGATGAACTCGCCACCGGAGACGCCGGCGGTAAATGGCGCGAAACTCGCGGCATTCACCACGCCCGCCGGGTTCAGAAAGACTCCGGAGCCGGACAGCGCCGGGGCCTGCAGCGCGACGCTCATCGAGAGATAGGGCGCGAGGCCGAAGCCGATCCGGATGGCGCCATTGTTACCGAAGACATATTGCGTCGTTCCCGCCGCGTTCGTGTAAGTCCCGTTTGCGATGGCAGTGGGATAAGTCGCGCCGTAAGTGTATCCCTCGGCCCCGGAGTTATAGAGCGGGGTGAACAGGCGCTCATGCCCGACGATATTGCCTCCATTGGCGCTGAAGGAACCGTAGAACGTATCGAGAGCGCCGACGCCCTGAGAGACGT